>RYWL01000038.1 GCA_003979155.1 Muribaculaceae bacterium | reverse complement strand
TGTTAAGCCTGTCGCTAGCGTTCATCCTGAGCCAGGATCAAACTCTTCGTTGTTGCTTATCTTGTTTTTTCTTCTTTCAAATTAAAACAAGGCAAGAATTGTTATTTTTGCCTTTTGCAACAAAGCCTGTTAAAGCACGAAGCGCGTTCTGATTCCCGCATCCAGGTAGATTACTTAGTATTAGGTTGGAAAATTGACAGAGTAAAAACTATTACCGTTTTCTCTCTTGTACTACTTTCGTATCTGTTGTCAGACTTTCAATGTTCTCTTTCCGCCTTCGAGGCTTTCAACCTTTCAGCTCGGCAAAGTTACGGCGAATAACCGAAATGACCAAACTTTTGTTCAAGTTTTAACATCATTTAAGTTTTCGACCGCTCTCTTGCGGTGAGCTTCAGGGCTTGCTTCCCGAAAGCGAGTGCAAAGTTATAGCCTTTTTTCTTTCCTGCCAAATTTTTTGCCAAGAAATTGTGTTGTAAAGCATATATTTAACCTTCATTCACAATTCAAGCCGGCGCATTGTCTATAATTGCCAATTTTATCGCACTTTTTGCACCAACTCTACGTTTTTGTTACAATATTATTTCATAAGCCGCTTTTTTTCGCTCTCTCGAAAATAAATGACGTTTTTTCACATTTGTGTTATCCATTCTCCCCATGAATTTGTTAAGGTATTATATGGAGTAAATTAAAAAAATCGACAGTCTTCGTGAAATTACCGTCCGACACAACAACAAAAATAGTACTTGCCTCAACTGTTGCTCTGGCATCGGTAGTGATTGGGGGTGCCGCATGGCTCCTCAAGTGGTTTATCGGATTAATATCGCGCACTGTCATCTCGGGGTTCAACTATTCCGGAAGCAAATGGTATTTTATACTGCCAGCCCTCACAGGCATCATTATTGTAAGCTTCCTTGTTAGAAAAATAGTAAAAGCTCCGCTCGAACACGCCACCGAACAATTAAAAGAGCATCTGAAGGAACATAACGGCATGATACCGCTCAAACTCGGCTTTTACTCTATAATCATGACCGCACTCACCCTCGGAGCCGGAGGTTCGGCCGGAGCCGAAGGTCCGATAGCATTTGCCGGAGGTGCTATCGGAAGCAACATCGCCCGTTTGTTCAGGCTCGACAAAGATGCAGTTATGGTATTTATGGCGTGCGGAGCAGGCGCCGGAATCGCGGCGATATTCAAATCGCCGGTCGGAGGCATATTTTTCGCCATTGAGGTTTTAAGGATACAGGCAAAAGCCGGCCCTTTGCTTATGCTGGGTGCCATGTGTGTGATTGCCGACCTCACCGAACTCGCACTTACAGACTTTACTCCCGATATAACTCCACCGGGAGGCGCTATTATATTTGAGTGGCACATGCTCCTGCCGGCCCTGCTGCTCGGCATAGCGGGCGGCGCATACTCTGCCTACTACCGGCGAACCGGGAGTATCACAAGAAAATGGCTTGAGAAAATGCGGCGTCCGATAATGCGGAATGTTTCTTCGGGACTGGCTATAGGCTTAAGTCTGGCAATGTTTCCGGCGCTGTTCAGCGAAGGCTACGGCGCACTTGCACATTTAGCATCGGGCAATATTTCGGAAGCCTCGACAGGAAGTATAGTTTCAGGTTTAGACGGAATATGGGCACCGATTGCAGGCATGGCCGGCATACTGCTCCTCAAAGGCTTTGCGAGCTCGGCGACAAACTCTGGCGGCGGCGTTGCCGGCGACTTCACTCCCACATTGTTTGCCGGGGGCGTGCTGGGAGCTCTCTTTCACGTAATCTTTCCGCATACCATGCCAATGCCGGCCTCGATAATATGCGGCATGTCGGCCGGTATGAGCGGAATAATACGAGCTCCGCTGATGTCGATATTTATAGTTTCGGAAATGACTCAGACACCGGGCCTGATGTTGCCGATATGCACATGCGCAATCATGTCGCTATTTGTGTCAAATCTCATAGAGCAGCTTTCGAATCGAAGTAGTCGGCCAGCTTGAGCAGACGACGCAACTCGTCGGTTACGTGATAGAAGTCCCAGTCGTTGCGGTTGGACAGCACCAGATAATGAAGATTCTTATCGGGAAAGCTTCCTTCTATACTTGTAAATCCGCCATTTCTGTCGAGATGATACTCACACATGGGAGAGCCTTCGGGATTATATAAGGCACATCCGAGACCAAAACTTACATTAGGACGGCTCGTGGGAATATATGTATTGAAAATGGCATTGAAGGAAGTATCGTTGAGAACTTTTCCGCCATAATATGCACGTTTCCACTTCACAAACTCTGCCGGAGTGATAAAAGCTCCCCTATCGGCTTTGGTAATAAAAAACGGGGCTTCGCCATAATCGTATTCCTCCCATTTTCCATCGGCGCTCTTGAAAGTTGTTTTGGCAGATGTTGTGGGGTTGACACGCCGATAACCGTGCGCGCCGGCAGGCACTGGCGCACCTGGATTGATGTAGCAAATATTTTCAACACCGGCACGCCGAAATATATTCTCCCGGACCCATATGTCGTAGGGCTCACCCGAAATCCGCTCGACCAATGGTGCCACAAGCACATATGCGGCATCATTTCGGGAATAATGCGTGCCGGGCTTGTAGTGCAGCTCTCGGATGCTCTTGAAACACTTGATATACTCCTCCGACGTACCATAGAGACGGTAGTCTTCGCTGTTTGCAAAAACAGAAGCATTGTCTTTTATGTAGTTCGACCACTCGGAAGACTCAGTAGGCCGAAGGTCGGGAAGACCGGAACTGTGTGTGAGAATATCGCGAATGGTGATTTGTTTAAAGAAATCTTCGCTGAATTCGGGAAAGTATAAACTCAGGCTGTCATCAAGACTCGTAAGCCCCCACTCCGCTAGCATCAAAAGCGATGCCGCGGCAAAAATCTTCGAACCCGAGGTGAAATTGAAACGGGTATTCTCATCGATAGCTTCTTTCGTATCCAGATTGGCAAGGCCACGCACATAGCGGTAAACCACGGTGTCATCCTTTATAAGCAAGGCATAACCACCCGGCTCGGTATCGGAGGTAAAAATCGTAGAAAATAAACTGTCGAGTTGCCCGGCAATAACACAATTGGAGTCTTCGCCATCAGGCTCCGCGACATTATGTGTGCACATCCACATGGTAACACCTATAGCGACTACAGCCAATACGGCTAAAAAATATCGCATATTTTTACGATCTTTCAAGGATACTGTTGTTTCTTCTTTTTTCATTGTATGGCAAAATTAATGCACTTTGCCCACCCATAACAAGCGCACAACGGTATCTTGTCGGTTTTGTGTCGGTATTGTAAACTCTGTATCCTTATTGTAATTATTGTGACAGTTTTGTAAAAACCACCGTCACTATTTCACCGTCGGACATAGTCTGTGATGCTGTCTGAAACGACGCCACTGCACACCCGCTGCCGTCGAGTGCCCGTGCCGGCAGATGTTTTCCCATCGGAATCTGCAACTGCGAGGCAAAACAGGGTTCATTATCCAGCATAGCCCTCGATGCTTTGTAAAGAGCTTCTTTGAGAGTCCATGCCAGGAGCAGACCGTCATCGAACGACGAGAAAAACTCGAGTTCTTCAGCCGACAGCACTCTCGGCGCCACTTTTGCCAGTTGCGCACGCGGAGCCTCCACATCCACACCCACGGCCATACCCTCCGGGGCAACCGCAAGCACCGCACGACGGCGCGAATGACTCACCGAAATACAGACACCTGCGTTTTTCCCATCTATATATAATATAGGAGCTCCGGAGTCTGAATGACGTCGCTCCGCATGCTTGCCAAACGACTCATCGAGAAGCCGGCGCAGGGCAAGTTCCTCCCCGACACTACGACTGTGAGCACTGTCGGCCTCAATATCGCCGATAAAGACATCGCAGGGACAATCAGGAATGGCGAGTTTCATCGGCAGGAGTGAAGAGTGTTGAGCAAGAGCAATGCTTGAGCCCGGAGCGCATCTACAACAGGTCTTATAGAGTCTGCCGGTTCTACACTGCCGGCAATGACAAATGAACCGCTCACAAAACATCCTTGCGGCCCGGAAGCGATGAACTGCACGGGAGTGGCCACTCCTTCGGGGGCCACAACCATCTCGCAGCCGAATCCACACGAATTGGTAAAAGAACTCACTTCCACAACCGCCTCGCCTACATTGAGGCTTATGCGCTGCCGGCGATTGCCATATGCAGCTTCGAGCGCCCCGGCGCTGCTGAGCCAATTGACCGACAGATGCAAAGTGGCACCCAAAGCCTTATATTCGGCATCAAGCCAATTGGGCGACGGATGGCTTACCAGAGCATCGGCACTGAGTTCGAAGCATGCATTGCCGGCAGTTCCGACAAGCACACTGTCGGATAAGGCAGGAACTCGCGGATATGCCGTGCGGCGCGGATATGCCGCATCATTGCCGACAGAGTCGGAGCACGCTGCAAGCAACATAAGACAGAGCGACAGGAGCAAAAATCTCATCAGTCCTGAATGTCGGGCATCACCTTCACACGCACCTCGTTGATGCGGTGGTCGGTGATCTCAAGTACAAGAAAACGGCAGCGACCAAACACAAGCGGCTCCTTATCTTTTGGGAAATCGCCCTTAATGGCAAGAAGCATACCGGCAAGCGTCTCGGCATCTTCGGTCACTTCCGCATAGTCGTCGGGGTCGAGGTCGGTGATGCGGAAAAAATCGGTAAGGGGAGTACGCCCCTCGAAAACATAGGTATCGTCGCGCAGACGTTTGTATGTCGTTTCTGGCTCATCGTATTCGTCTTCGATATCGCCAACAATCTCTTCAAGCACATCTTCGAGCGTAACCACGCCCTGGGTTCCGCCGTACTCATCCACGACAACCGCCATATGAATCTTCAGACGACGAAAATCTTCGAGCAAGTCGTCGATTTGGCGTGACTCCGGCACAAAATAGGCCGGACGCAGCAGTTTCTGCCACTCGAACTCGCTATCGGTATCGGTGCCGATATATGGCAGAAGGTCACGCGAATAGAGTATACCTATTATATTATCTTCATTTTCGCTGTAGGCCGGCAGTCGCGAGTAGCCGCTGTCGAGCACAACTTTCATCACATTGTCGAAACTCATATTTATATCGAGGTCGGTGAGTTCGACGCGAGGTGTCATCACCTCCGATGCCGTTGTTCCGCCAAATTTAAGTATACCCTCGAGCATTTCCTTGTCGTTTGCTTCCGTGTCATCGGTGAGCTCGAGAGCGAGAGAGAGATCGGAGGGGGTTATGTCGTGGGCTTCTTTGGCAACGACACGCTTCACCACAGTGCCCGACTTCACGAGCAGTCCGGCAAACGGGCCCAAAATATGCATTATAGTCAATATCGGCCCCGAAGCCACACTTGCCCACGCTGCATTATTGCTGTTGGCATATAGTTTGGGAATAATTTCGCCGAAAAGGAGAATGAGGAAGGTAAGAATCACAGTCTGCAGCACAAAACTCCATATAGCGCTCAAGCCGGCAAATACAGGGCCGAGAGCAAAATTGCACAACACGACAATGGTGACATTCACAAGGTTGTTGGCAATGAGAATCGTGGCAAGAAGCCGCTGCGGGTCTTTGAGTATCCTCCGTATTCGCCCGCCTTTGGGTGTCTCGTCGAGCTCCTCGCACTGAGCGGTGCTGAGGGAGAAAAATGCCATTTCACTACCGCTTATAAAACCGGAAATAAAAAGACATAAAACGGCAATGACTATCGCCACTATCTGAGCGGCACCGAATCCGGGTATAGAAACGAAAGTGCCCATCTGCGCGGGCAAGGCTAAAAGTGCATTAAGCGGCTCTATGGCCGGCAAAGGGTCTGTGTCCAAAATATCTGTGTTTATTGTTAACAATAAGCCGTAGGCCATAAAGCCTGCGGAGATAAAAATCTCGAGATGTGAGTCTGCGTAAGAATTCAAATCCCGAAAACAATATGAGTCAGCTTATCATGTAGCCGTGTCCCGAACGATTGACAATATGTGCGCCAATATCGCCGAGTTTTTTGCGCAGGCGCGATATATTGGTGTCGACCACGCGCTCGTTGCCTCCCGAGATGTCATCGTTCCAGACTTTGGAGAGAATTTCGGCACGGGTCACATAGTTATCGCGGTTTTTAAGCAGAAGCAAAAGGAGGGCGTACTCTGTCTTTGTCAGCGGCACCGGCAGCTGCCCTATTCTCACTGTCTGAGTTATCAGCGCCACTGTCATATCCATGAATGTGATGACATTTCCGCCCGAAGCTCCGGCAAGAGAGCGCTCGTGTCGGCGGAGCACAGATTTTATACGCGCTATCATCTCACGCAGCGAGAACGGTTTCACGAGGAAATCGTCAGCGCCGGCATCAAGAGCCTCTATAACAATACTTTCGCCCTTAAATGCCGAGTAAAGTATAATGGCTATCTGTTCAGTCCGCAAGTCGGCCTTAAAGTCACGGATAAGGTCCATGCCGCTGTATTGCTGCTGCATGGCGTCAACTATGACAAGACGAGTATGTCCCTGTGCTCCGCGGTCTACATCAGAGGCTTTTTCAATCACCTCTACGCTGTAACGCATACTTTGAAGGTTTACCCGGAGCAACTCCGTTATATTGGTGTCGTCGTCAACGATTAATATGTGCCCTAATTCAGATGTGCCGAGCATTATCGGTTAAAAGATTATAACGCAAATTAACTAAAAAACTTTGACAACTAATACAACAGTAATCGTTTTGTATCTTTATTGTTTCCGAAAATTATTATTCTCTACTTTTTAAACCGCCTGTAGCCTTTCGGCCGACAGTTTAATAGGTAGCGGGGCGCCCCTTCGGGCACCCCGGCACAAACCATCAGTCGACAGCCTTGCGGAAATTGTCGCGTAGGGTGTCTATGACGTTGATTATATAGTCGCCGGTTTTTTCCAGATCGCTTATAATATCCATATAGTAGATACCCGACTGATATTCGTAGTGACGGGCATTGATATTCTCCACGTTACCGTTGCGCAGGGTATTGCGGAAGTTGTTGATTTCGCGCTCCTTGTTATAGGAGTCGATCAGTGATTTGCCGCTGATATTCTCTATGTCGAGCAACTGGTTTATCATCATATCCATGGCCGACTTCACATACATATACATCGTATCGATGTTTCTGTAGATTTCGTCGTTAAACTGTGCGCCGCTCTGAATCTTGCGGTTCAATATCTTGCCAATACCGAGACAGCTGTCGGCAATACTCTCTATTTCACTGATTATATTCAGCATTGCGGCAATACGCAACTTGCCTTCGTTCGACAGGCGACCCTCGGCGCATCGGTTGAGATAATGCGCAATCTCGAGTTCCATTCGGTCGGATATATCTTCATATTTTTCCACTCTCGACAGCAGAGTATTGTATTCTTCGCTCTGCTCCTTGGTATGAATAAGCGTCTGCGCCATTGTTATCATGCGGCCTACACGCTCGGCATAAACGCCGATTTCTTTCTCGGCCTGTGCAATGTTTAGCTCAGATGCACTCATAAGACCGCCGGAGATAAATTTGAGTGTGAAGTCCTCGTCGTCGCGGTTTTTCGACGGCACGAGCCACTCAACAATCTTCACATAAAGCGAGGTGAGCCATATCATTATCGACACATTCACAAGGTTGAATGTGGTGTGGAAAATCGAAAGACCGAACGACACGGATGTCTGCATCACTCCTACCTGACGCACGGCATCGTGCCCATTGGGCAAAGAGTTGTCAAACAGATGATTGTAAATATCGGGGTTGGTGTGCTCAAGATTTGTAACAAAGCCATACAGCGCATTAGGATCACCCTGGCCGATAGCCTCTGTAAGCCATGTATTGAAGTTGACAAAGGGTATAAAGATGAGAAGACACCACATCGTGCCGAGCAAATTGAACAGCAAGTGGCCCGTCGAGGCTCGCTTTGCCGCCACATTTCCGCTGAGCGATGCAAGAATAGGAGTGATTGTCGTACCGATATTCGAACCCAGAATCAGTGCACAGGCCAAATCAAAGGTTATCCAGCCTTTGGAGCACATGATAAGCGTTATGGCAAAAGTGGCTGACGACGATTGTATGACCATTGTAACCACCAGGCCCACAAATGTAAACAACAGAATTGAGCGTATGCCGAGAGACGCATAATCTTTAAGCACGGCAAACATTTCGGGATTATTCTGCAAGTCAGGCACATAGGTACTTATCATGTCGAGACCCATGAATAACAGTGCAAAACCGAGTAAAAACTCGCCGATGCTCTTTGTGCGGCTCTTGTTCATAAGCAGGAACACCACCGCCAACGCAATCATAGGTAAAACGAACGACGAAACGTTGACCTTGAAACCGAAAAGAGAGATAATCCAAGCCGTGAAAGTCGTACCGACATTGGCACCCATAATCACTGCCATCGACTGTCCCAAAGTCATCAGGCCGGCGTTCACAAAACTTACTACCATCACCGTGGAGGCTGATGAGCTCTGAATAAGCGCTGTTATCACTACGCCGGTAAGAAGCCCCGCGAATCGGTTGCGGGTCATAGCCGACAAAATATTGCGAAGCCGATCGCCGGTCGCCTTCTGCAGGCCTTCGCTCATCACCTTCATGCCGTAGAGGAATAAAGCCACGGCACCGAGCAGCCCCAGGAAATCTAATATACTATAATTCATCTGACTTAAGATGTAGTGGAGACAGGATTTAAGACTGTCGTGCTGCAAAGTTAACAATTATATCCTATTTCACAAAATCACATACCTTAAATGAAATGAAAGCAACCCTGCCGAGTAAGAGCTCAAGGCAAAACTGCCCTCAGACCGGCCTCTTTTATCGTATCACGAAACCACGCCCAGCTTCGAAATTATTGCTAAATTTGCTGCATGAAACAGACTGAAACAAAAGTGCTGCTTCTCACAGGATATCTGGGCAGCGGCAAAACAACACTACTCAATCGTATTCTCACCAACGAGCGCGGAATACGTTTCGCTGTAATTGTCAACGACATAGGCGAAGTAAACATCGACGCTTCTCTTATTCAGAAAGGCGGTATTGTAGGTAAAAAAGATGCCGGCGACCTCGTGGCCCTTCAGAACGGTTGTATATGCTGCACTCTGAAAATGGACCTCGTGGAGCAGCTGGCAGAAATAATTTCGGCAAAATCCTTCGACTACATCGTCATCGAAGCCAGCGGCATATGCGAGCCGGCGCCCATAGCACAGACAATATCGACAATGCGAAACATGGGCCCGAAATACGTGAGCAACGGAATCCCTTCGCTCGACTGCATCGTAACCGTAGTCGACGCCTTGCGTATGCAGAGCGAATTCGCAGGCGGAGAAAAACTCACTCGCAAAAATCTTACTGAAGACGACATCGAGAATCTTATCATCGAACAGGTAGAGTTCTGCAATATTATTCTTCTAAATAAAATCTCCGAAGTAAGTCGCGACGAAGCCAGCCGGATCAAAGCCATAATCCGTGCGCTGCAGCCCAAAGCTAAAATCATTGAGTGCGACTACTGCGACATAGACCTGTCGGAAATTCTCAACACCGGCATGTTCAACTTCGATAAGGTTGCTACATCGGCCGCATGGATAGACGCTATCGAAGGCGACCACAATGACGATGATGACCACGACGAGCATGAACATGAGCACCACCATCACAACGAACATGACGATGACCACGGACACCACCACCATCACCACCACGGCGAAGGCGAAGTAGAGGAATACGGCATTCAGACATATGTTTATTATCGCCGTGAGCCATTCGACATCAACCGCTTCGACTACTTCATCCACGCGAAATGGCCCTCGAACATAATACGTGCAAAGGGTATTCTCTATTTCCGCCACAACACCGACATGTCCTATATTTTCGAACAGGCCGGTTCTCAGAAAAAACTTACAGAGGCCGGATACTGGTACGCCACCGCGCCCGAAGACGAACTGCGCGAACTGATGCAGCAAGACCCCTCGATACTCCGCGACTGGGACGACAAATACGGCGACCGTATGATAAAACTCGTTTTCATTGGCCAGAATCTCGACCGCAAGGCTCTCGAAAAAGAGCTCGACTGCTGTCTCGCAAAGTAAAAACATAGCACTTTAAACTAATTTATTAGTCAAAAATTCCCCTTTCGTTATTTAGCGCCCAAAATTTTTGTAATTTTGGGCGCTAAATTTTGAGATAGAACTCCAATGGAAGAATACAATACCATGAAAGTCCTCGAACAGACAGCCACAGAGTACAGCAACTTTGACGACAAGATGACTTTCATACATCTTGGTAACGGCATCAGCGGACAACTGTTTGATCGGACTGACAAGACTTTTAAAATCGAAGGTCTTGTCATACTTCTCGTAACAAAAGGCTCCGTAACATTCACATATAATTTCAACGAGTATAAAATAGAATCACAGTCAGTGGTCGTACTTCCGGCTGAAACGATAATAAGCGCAAAACCCGACAACATCGACAACCTCGAGGCATACATACTCGGCTTCAAACCTTCATTTCTGCAGGAAATCAATCTGTCGTTTTCTGTAATATCAAACAAAAACTTGATAGAGCAAGATAACCCCATACTCGAAATTTCGGAAAATTCATCGAGGCTGCTACTGCGCTACTTCTCGCTTATATGGACAGCGATGGGCGACCAGGAAAATCTTCATGTGACAAAACACATACTGTCGAGTCTGTCGTCGGCCCTCTTCTATCAGATACTGTTACTAGTATATAAAAGCATCGATTCACCCGAAGCCACCACAAACATCGGACCAGGAAGGCGTAGCTATGTCCGCGATTTTTTCAAACTCGTGCACCTCAATTACACATCCGAGCGCTCGGTAAGCTTCTATGCATCAAAGCTGTTCATTTCGCCCAAATATCTGTCGCTGCTCGTAAAAGAAGCCACAGGCAAGTCGGCCGCATACTGGATTGACCGGTTTGTTATAAACGAAGCTAAGAACCTACTCAGATACTCGGGCAAAAACATACAGCAGGTTGCCTACTCGCTGAATTTTTCAAACCAGTCGTCATTCGGCAAATATTTCAAGCACCTCACAGGCATGTCTCCTACCGAATTTCAAAAATCATAAATATGCAACTATGCAAAAAGCGGAAGCCGGTATGCCAGCTTCCGCTTTATATATATATATAATATTACTGCCTACTTCGCCGGAGGCGCAGGCGAGGCTTTAGCTTTAAAATCCCTGAACTGGCGCGCGAGCAACACAAGAGTTACTACTGTCGCTACCGCATCTGAAATCGGGAATGCCATCCACACTCCCTCCACATTGAAAAGACGAGGCAGATATATAAGCAGCGGAATAAGGAAAATCACCTGACGGAGCAGACCGACAATAATTGACTCTGTGGCATTGCCGATGCTCTGGAAGAAACATGTGGAGACAATCTGAAATCCTACTACCGGGAAAACTGCCAGACATATGCCAAGTGCACGGTCAGTGGCCGATATAAGGTCGGCGTCGGTGGTAAAGACACGCGCTATGGTCGAGGGCCAGAAGAATCCGTAGAGGCCTCCGACACATGTCACTACAGAAGCCGCGACTACTGCAAGATAGAATGCGCGGCGCAGACGGTTCATATTCCCGGCACCGTAATTATAGCCTATAATAGGCTGAAGGCCCTGACAGAGACCCAGCACAATTGTAACAAGCAGCGATGTATATGTTACCATTATACCGGCGGCGCCTATGTCGCGGTCGCCGCCATACGAGAGCAGCGAATGATTGGCAAGAGCATTCACAATGCACGATGCGGCATTCACAATGGCCGGCGCAGCACCAATGGAAATAATACCTATGAATATACGCCAGTTCAGCCTGAATATGCCGCGCTTGAAGCGCAGCGTGACATTACGGCGGAAGAAATGCGCGAGCACAAACACTGCCGATACGGCCATCGCTATCACTGTGGCAACCGATGCGCCGGCAATCCCCCAGTCGAAGACAAGGATAAAAAGCGGATCAAGGGCCACGTTTACAACCGCACCGATTATCATAGTGAGCATAGCCCGGCGCGGATATCCAGACGCACGCATTATATTGTTGAAACCATAGGTAATGTTTGTAAGCAAAAGACCAGGCATGAGCACAAGCATGTAGGTGCGAGCATAGGGCAAAGTGGCATCGCTTGCACCAAAGAGCCTGAGCATTGGGTCGAGGTAGACCATAAACAAAATCATATAGGTGATGCCTATAACGATGGTCAGCACAAAAGCGTTGCCGAAAATACGCTGAGCCTCGTCGAGACGCGAAGCCCCCAGCATAATCGAAATACGGGCCGTCGAACCCACACCGATGAGCACACCCATGGCCGTGGCAAGGCTCATCATCGGAAAGCAGATAGCCAGACCGGCTATAGCGTCGGGGCCAACACACTGGCCTATGAATATACGGTCGACAACATTGTAAAGCGCCATCACCAGCATACCCACAACGGCCGGAAGGCTATACTCCCACAACAGACGCCCTACCGGACGCTCGGCGAGCTCATTAAGTCGTTTATCTTCCATTTGTATCGTATCTGCAATAAATCAAAGGAACCGCCACGGCACGCGCGACAGTTCCTTTGGCATTGTTATGGCTTGGGAAATGATTGTTCAGTTTTTCGACTGTGCAAGGGCGCGTTCGTAATACTTGCGGATATCAGTACGGCTCTCCTGAACATATACAGGATACTCGTCGAGAATTTCCTTGTAGCATTTAGCCTCGTCGGCATACTTCTCCTCGGCACGGTAGATATTTGCTTCCTTGATAAGAATCAGGGGCACAATCTCAGGATTCTTGTCGGCTTTCGACACTGCTTTGGAGTAGCAGCTCAAGGCCTTGTCGTTCTGGTTGAGATTCACATAGCAGTCACCTTTGAGAGTATATACACCGGCGGCTGCAATTTCGTCGTCCAGGTCGGCTTTGTCGAGATATTTGATTGCATCCTCGTATTTGCCGTCCTGATAAAGACGGATAGCGACTTCGGCAGCTGCACGATGACCACTCTTGTATCCGGCATTGGCGGCTTCTTTATAAAGCTCTACCGCTACCGAATCGTTGGAGACTGCATCGGCCTTGGCTATAAGTCCGTCGGCCTTGGCGCTGCCTGCCTGTGCGATGAGAATCCATGCCAGTACGCCGATAATCAATATGAATGCAATAATGAAGCACCACACGATAGTGCGCTTGTTGGCCTGTGCTTTTGCAATGATGTCTTCGTTCTCTTCGAGCTGCGAGGTCGGAGTGTTCTTTTCCATTGATATTTATTGGTTTTCGTTTTTTCTTTTTCATACCGCACGGCCGGCAAGACCGGACGCGACATATGCGACTGCAAAAATAGTGTAAATTTCTATAATAGCGAAATTTTGCGATGCAATTTTTTTGATTAGGCGTATAAAATGAGTAAATTTGCATTTCTAATTGAAGATTTTGCCAATATTTAACGATGAAAGAAATCGAAATCATAACAACGATAACCGAACGCAGCTATAATGAGCTGTCGAAGGACGAGCGCGAGCTTGTTGACGCAGCCCGCAAAGCTACTGCCGGAGCTTATGCTCCTTACAGCAACTTCCGCGTCGGAGCTGCTATTCTGCTCGACAACGGACAGATTGTGACAGGCGCTAATCAAGAAAACGCAGCATTCCCCTCCGGTACATGCGCCGAGCGCTCGGCATGCTTCTATGCCGGTGCAAACTATCCCGACGCACGATTTGAAATGATTGCAATATCGGCTATCGGCACCGACGGGCTCGAGACCGCCATACCGACAGCTCCCTGCGGAGCATGCCGACAGGCGCTCCTCCAGTACGAAAACATAGCACGTCGCGATGTACCGGTCATTCTGGCAGGACGCCAAACCATTTACACAGTCCCGTCGGTAAAAGCTCTGCTGCCTCTGACGTTCACTGAATTTTAAACCATAACTACATATTTCTCACCAATAACTTCATTTTATTTCAATGGATTTTATTGAAGAACTCTCATGGCGTGGCATGGTGCATACCATGATGCCGGGCACCGACGAACAACTACGTAAAGAAATGACTTCTGCATACCTGGGTATCGATCCCACTGCAGACAGCCTCCATATAGGACACCTGTGCGGAGTGATGATGCTCCGTCACTTCCAGCGCTGCGGACACAAGCCCTACGCACTCATTGGCGGTGCGACAGGCATGATTGGCGACCCCTCGGGTAAATCGGCCGAACGCAACCTCCTCGACGAAGATACAATTCGTCACAACATGGAGGCTATTAAAAAACAGCTCGCAAAATTTCTTGACTTCGATAGCGATGCCCCCAACCATGCCGAAATGGTAAACAACTACGACTGGATGAAAGACATGGGCTTCCTCGAATTCGCTCGCGAGATTGGCAAACACATCACCGTAAACTACATGATGGCCAAAGACTCGGTGAAGAGGCGACTCAGCGGCGAGACCAACGACGGCCTCAGCTTCACAGAGTTTACATACCAGCTCCTGCAGGGCTTCGACTTCTTGCATCTATATCAGACCAAAGGCGTGAAACTCCAACTCGGCGGCTCAGACCAGTGGGGTAACATAACCACAGGCACTGAGCTCATTCGCCGCAAACTCGACGGCGAGGCATATGCACTCACCTGCCCTCTCATCACTAAGGCCGACGGTAAAAAATTCGGCAAAACGGAGAGCGGAAACGTATGGCTCGACCCAGCCCGCACTTCGCCATACAAGTTTTACCAGTTTTGGCTCAACGTGAGCGACGAAGAAGCCGTGAAATACATCAAAATCTTCACTTCGCTCACAAAAGAAGAAATCGATACCCTCATCGAAGAGCAGAAGGCCGACCCCGGACAGCGTCCCGTGCAGAAACGTCTGGCCAAGGAAATCACCACTATGGTACACAGCGCCGAGGAATACGACGCGGCTGTAGAGGCTTCGCAGATTCTTTTCAGCAACAAAGCTGCCGAAACACTACACAACATCGACGAGAAAACTCTGCTCGATGTGTTCGAAGGCGTGCCAACATTCGAAGTTGCCCGTGAAGATATCGATGCCGGCATACGTCTGGCCGACCTTCTCACCGAAAAAGCGGCTGTATTCCCCTCAAAGGCCGAATTCCGCAAAATGGCGACTGCCGGCGGTTTCTCAGTCAATAAAGAGAAAGTGACCGACCCGCAGGCTCAGGCCGACGCTGCGATGCTGCTCAACAACCGCTATATAATTGTGCAGAAAGGTAAAAAGAACTATTTCCTTCTCATCGCAAAATAATTATGGCCTCTTTTGTCACTGCAGCTGAGTTCAGCAACGAAACAGATGCCCGAATCGCTGCCGGAATGCTGTGCGACAATGGAATAGAAGCATATGTAATGTCGAGCAATATGACCACGCTCTACGGAGCAGGCTCTACATGGGCGCCCGTAAGCATACTGGTGAGCTCAGATAAACTCGAAGAGGCTCGACGTCTGCTTCTCAATCACGAAGATATATAAGCACTAACGTGGCGACGCTGTCACAGTGTCGCCACGTTAGTTAATAAACCAATCATTATCACATTTCTTGCAATGGAAAAAGTAATTTTGCTATGTACTATATAAACACAGCACCGTGAACTTAGTTCAGCCATTTGGCTACTTTTTTTATAAATTTTGCAAGAAATCGAAACAGACGCTGATTATCAACCTATTGCAAAAGCAAGCCTAAAAATAAAATTATTTATTAACTTTGGTGTGCTACATTATTGCACACATCCGGCGCTAAATTTGCTTCAGAAAAAAGAAAAAACTACTATAAAATGGCAAAGAAAGAAACAACAAAAAAATCTGCCGCAGCCGAAAAAGACCCTCGCGCAGCTCGCCTTGAAGCTCTTGCCCAGGCTATGGGACGCATCGAGAAGGCCTACGGCCGTGGTGCTATCATGAAGATGGGCGACGATGTAATCGAAAACATAGAAGTAATACCCACAGGCTCAATAAGTCTTAACCACGCTCTCGGTGTCGGCGGCTATCCCCGCGGACGAATCATCGAGATATACGGTCCGGAATCGTCGGGTAAGACTACACTCGCAATACATGCCATAGCCGAAGCCCAGAAGCAAGGCGGCATCGCCGCAATCATCGATGCTGAACACGCTTTCGACCGATTCTATGCCCAGCAACTCGGCGTAGACATAAACAATCTGCTAATCTCTCAGCCCGACAACGGCGAACAAGCTCTCGAAATCGCCGAGCAGCTCATACGCTCGTCGGCTGTCGACATTCTCGTTGTCGACTCTGTGGCTGCCCTTACTCCCAAGAGCGAAATCGAAGGCGAAATGGGCGACCGCAACATGGGTCTTCAGGCACGACTTATGTCGCAGGCCATGCGTAAGCTCACAGGCACTATCTCGCGCACAAACACAACATGTATTTTCATCAATCAGCTGCGCGAAAAAATCGGACAGA
>RYWL01000037.1 GCA_003979155.1 Muribaculaceae bacterium | reverse complement strand
TATCCGCAAAATTGCGGTTGGCTTGCAGGGCTACATAAAACACAGTGGTATCCGGCTTTATGTAGTTATATGTTAGCCACATTGCGCCCTGGCTGTTGTCAAGTTCTCCGCCTATGGGTGTCTCAGTCCTTGTCAATGATGTGCCATCAGGATAAGTAAATGTTTCTTTATATTCGCGGTGAGACTTCACATTATCTGTGAGTTTGAAATATGCACCTACACCCCATTGGGAACGACCTATATTGAATTTTGTATCAGCCCGGTAATATCCCCATTTCTCATTGATAGCCTGTTTTCCCTCCAGCATTAAAGAACCTCCGAGAGTGGGATTTGTTACGATAAAATTGAGCACATAGTTGGCTCCGTTATAGCGTAGTCCCGGATTATCAATCCATTCAACGCGCTTTATTGTTTCCGGCAGAAGAGCTTTGACCTGCTCAATGGTCGCAACCCTGCCGTTGATTCGTATCTGCACCGATTGTCCTGCCGCGCTTATCGAACCCAAGGCATCATTTACCGTAAGAGTCGGTATCATCAGATTGCGGAGCAACTGCATACCGTTCTTGGAATTGTCAACCGCGCTTTTCGAGGGATGATAAACATCCATATCAGACTTGCGGATTACTTTTGGTGCTTTAACAACTATTTCGTCAAGCTCATGGATATTTTTTGTTGAGTCTTTTTCAGCTATCGCTGGAAGCAAGACGGTTAGCAGCCCTTCGGCAACTTCATTTCTTGAAGTCGTATCAGGTGCTACAGTCTGCGCCAAGCCTCGCAAAACGCAAATTATCGCAGCAATAAAAGTCAATAAGGTTCTCATATTCGTGAAGTTTTTGATTTCTGCTGCAAAGTTACCGCTGTGAAATTTTTCTTGCCATACCCAAAAGTGTACTTCTCTATTATTTAGGCAACAATTCCATTGGGTCTCCAAAGCAATATGCAGTTATGATATAGGCAAGCCCATATACAACTAGTGCTGTACTCCATGCCCAGACCATTTTCTTGCAAAATACGCCCCACTCGGAGTGGGTATATTTGTCACGGCGTGAAACAACTATCTTGTCCGAAAGTGTTTACGCACACATGAATGCCGGGACAGCAATTAGAGCGGCAACTCCAATCTGCCATCCGATAAAAATTCCTGCCGATACAGCTATACCACAAACAGCTGTTATACTCAGCCAATAGAGTACTTTAGTTAAAAATATCATATTTATGTCTTACACCACGTAAGTATTATATCATACCTATATGGCAGGGCCGCAATATACCGATATCACATCGCAATCACAACTGAATATCGCAAGCTCACCAATCTTAGCGACCTACATTCCTGACGAAATCATCGCAGAGCCACGCGGAAGGTGACATCGAAGCGGCGAGGCAGGCCGCGCTGTACAAACGCATTGCCTATCGACACAAAGTAGAATGTGTCGTATCGCGTGCCCGTTAGATTGCTGCCACTCAGACGCAGGCTCCAGTTTTCGGCATCAAAACCAATTTCAAGCCCCGGGAGGCAGTAGAACGGCTGACGCGCCGTGTTGGCTTCGTTCCAATAAATCGAACCCACGCAACGGGCCGTGGCCGTAATCGAAGGCGTTATGCCGGAAAACTGCAGCGGCACGGCGCGATATGTGAGTTGTCCGAAAAGCGTGTTCGACGGCGCATAAGGCACGCGCTTTCCCTTGTAATCTGTCCGTCCGTCGTTATAGCGGCGGAAAGAGGCGTTGGTATATCCGTAGTCGGCACGCACGAGCAAATCGTCGGAGATGCTCCATTTCAGCGACACCTCGCCGCCCACGCTCCGCGTTCGCCCTGCATTGGTCATCAGACGTCCGGTGGTAGTGCCCTCGGGGAACACTGTCATCTGCTGGTCGCGACAGTCGATGTAAAAAAGAGCCAAATCAAGGTCGAGGGGGCGCTGCGGCATAAAGCGTGCGTGGAAACCGGCCTCATAATTCAGGCTGTATTCAGGATTGTACGACACTATATCTTCGAGCTTGTAGAGGGCGCTCATGCCCATGCTTGCCATAAGTCGCTGCTGGAGCACGTCGCTGAACATCTGCGTATTGAATCCTCCGGCCTTATAGCCCTCAGAAAAAGTGAAATACGGCGAAACGTTTGCAAAGTCGTACGACACAGTCACTTTTGGCAGGAGGCGCACAAATGTTTTCGACAAAGCACCGGTGTCGTGTATGTCGAGAGGCATGCGCGAATACACCTCACGTTCTCCGTCGGGCAGCACGTGGTATGTAGTGTAGCCGGTTGTGGCATCGCTCCTGTAATTGAGCGTAGAGTGCTCTATATCGAGCCTCAGGCCTGCCTCGAAATTCCATTGTCCGTACTTGTAGGTGCTCTCATGATAAACGGCGAAACCTTCCGTTTTCATTCCGAAATTGCTGCCGAGCGTGAAGCGGCGCGTATCCCATTCTATAGGATAATCGGGGTTCACCTGGTTGCGATGTTTTTCTATCAACTCGCGTATGCCGGTATCTTTGAATGTCACAGGCGCGTCCATATCCGTGCTCTTGTAGAAGGCAAAAACACCTCCAAGCCACGCATATGCGCCGCGGACTCCGCGGGTGAAGAGGTCTTCGGTGAGAGTCCACTCCTTCCGCGCCTGAGTGAGCGTAAAATAATCGTCGGGAAGAAAATCCTGGTCGAGGTTCATGCAGTCGTCGAGATACTGGAGCGAAGTCACCGATGTCACAACGACCCTCTTGCCTGCCCACGCCACGGTGAGACCGTCGGCAAAGGCCGTACGACGGTAGGCGCAGGTGTCGTTATACGATATTTCTCCGGTCGAGAGCGAGGCATAGGGATAGCCGCCCTGCTTGTTGGCGCTCACCACGGCCACATTTGAAAGCGAAAGCCACGCCGAGGGCTGCCAGGCTGTTTTCCACCTCACCGAACCCGAATTCTCATGGTCGAGCTTTTTGCCTGTGTATGCGTTGCGAAAAAAACCGTCGGTATGCCTGAACTGTCCCGTCAGAGCCATGCCGAGTTTTTCTGTAATCCGGCCGTAATAACCGGCAGACGCCGTCGTGGTATTTCGCGACCCATACTGCGCCATGACGCGCAGGCCTCTGGCATTCAGCGGCGAAAGGGTGCGTATGTTGATTTGCCCTCCCATTGTGTTGCGGCCGTTGAGAATCGACTGCGCTCCCCTGAGTATTTCTATGCTTTCGATATCGGCTAAATCGAAGTCATAGTTGTCTTTGTTGAGATAGGGAATATTATCTACCGAAAGCCCTACGACAGGCTGGTCGATGCGTGTGCCCAGACCACGCACATAAATCGACGATGTCATGCGCGACCCATAGTCGGGCATGTAAAAGTTAGGGGCCACAAGACTCACTCCTTTGGCCGCTTCGATGCCCAGCAGGCGTGATTCAGCTCCACTGATTTTTGTCACTGCCTCCACTGCCATACCGGCAGGATTCTGCTTCACGCCGAGCACCTCGAGCGGTTTGAGGCGATGAGCCGGCGCTACAGTGTCATAAGGCTGCACAGCCGCGGCGCATAGCGCGCATGCCACGGAGCAGACTGCTGATACGATACGTTTCATTGTTTTCAACTTTTTTCCGAAAGCTCGAGCCAACGCATTTCCTTCTCGTCTATAATATCGCCCAAAGCCGCATAGCGCTGCGACCGTGCCGCAAATTCATCGGGCGCGCAGGTCTCGCCGGAGGCAAAAAAAGCTTCGAGCGAGGTTCTTTCCTCATTCAGCGCCTGCAGTTCAGACTCGATTGCCTCAAGCTCCTTGCGCTCCTTGAAACTGAGTTTCACGGGCCGCTCGGCGCGTCGGCGTTCGGGCTCTTCTTTGGCACGGCTTTCGGGCTTCTTCGGCTCGTCCTTTGCCACGGTGTCGAGATAGGCGCGGTAGTCGGTGTAATTTCCGGGAAAATCTTTCACAACACCGCCACCTTCCATCACAAACAGATGGTCGACGATATTGTCCAGAAAGAATCGGTCATGGCTCACAACAATCACACAGCCCTTGAACTCTGCCAGATACTCCTCAAGAATGCCGAGCGTGATTATATCGAGGTCGTTGGTAGGCTCATCGAGAATCAGGAAGTTTGGGCGGCGCATAAGCACCGTAGCCAAATGCAGTCGGCAACGCTCGCCGCCACTGAGCGTGTGTATATATTTCTGCTGGTCGGCCGGCGAGAAAAGGAAGCGCTGAAGATATTGCATCGGCGAAAGACTTATGCCGTCGGCCAGACGGATGTCATCGGCCAGACGCGACACGGCATCGACCACCTTTTCCTGCCCGTTGAACTGTATGCCGTCCTGACTGTAGTAGCCGAAGCGCACGGTATCTCCCACATTCCACTCGCCGGAGTCCTGACGCACAATGCCTTGCAGCATTTTTATGAATGTCGATTTGCCTACGCCGTTCACGCCCACTATGCCGAGTTTCTCGCCGGGTGCGAATGTATAGGTGAAATCGTCGAGAATCACTTTGTCGCCGAAGCGCTTGCTTATATGTTCAGCCTCAAAAATTTTCGAACCGACACGCGAACTCTCGGCATCAAGACGCACATTGTGCTCTATATGTGTCTTCTTAGAGCGCTCTTTGAGGTCATAGAAATTGTCGATACGGAATTTGGCCTTCCCGGCACGGGCCTGAGGCTGACGGCTCATCCACTCCTGCTCGCGACGCAGGGTGTTGCGCACACGGGCCACTTCGGCGGTCATTGCCTCGATACGCTCGGAACGGCGGCGCAGATACATGTCGTAATTTCCCTCAACTTCAAACACCGAGCAGTCGTCGATCTCAATAATCTTGCTACATACACGGTCGAGGAAATAGCGGTCGTGCGTAACCATGAGCAACGTGGCCCGCGAACGCTTAAGGTATGTCTCAAGCCACTCTATAGTGCTTATGTCAAGATGGTTGGTCGGCTCGTCGAGAATAAGAAAATCGGGCTCGGCCATAATCGTGCGCGCTATGGCAAGACGCTTACGCTGGCCGCCGCTGAGTTTGTCGACCGATGCGCTGAAATCGTCAAGACCGAAACGAGTAAGCAGCTGACGCAGACGGTCTTCGTAATTCCATGCACCGGCCGCATCCATTTCGTGCACAACCTCTTCGCCGGCTCTCGGGTCACCCGATGCGACAGCCTCGCTGTAACGGCGCACCACGGCGGCCATGGGGTCGTCGCTGTCAATGGCGGCTTCAATCACCGTCGCACCCGGTCTGAAAGCGGGCTCCTGCGGCAGATAGCCGATACGAATACCGTTGCGGAAGACCACATTGCCACTGTCGGCGCTCTCTTGCCCGGCAAGGATGCGCAGCAGTGTCGATTTACCGGTACCATTGCGAGCCACTATGCCGATTTTATCGCCTTCGTCGACCCCGAATGTTATATCACCGAAGAGCAACCGGTCGCCGTAGCTCTTAGTGAGATTTTCTATGTTGAGGAAATTTGCCATTACTGTCGTAGTATTCTGCAAAGTTACGAATCTTTTTTATACCTTTGCAATAACGGGCCCTTTGGGCGCGTTAACAAAGCATGAACGTACGTCATTTCACAATATTAATAATAGCCGCCTGCGCAATACTGCTCTCCGGCTGCCGGGGGCCCAAACTGGCCACAGCCAACGAACAGATGGCCCGGGGGGAGTATTTCGATGCGTCGCGCACATACCGCAAGGTATACAATAAACTCACAAAAAAAGAAGAGCGCCAGCTCCGTGGCGAAGTGGCCTTCAAAATGGCTGAATGCCACCGCCGACTGAGCGAATACGCCCGTGCATCAGCAGCTTACCAGAACGCGGCACGATACGGCTACGCCGATTCGACACTCTATCTCCTCATGGGCCAATGCCTTGCCGCCGAGGGTAAATACGGCCCGGCGACAAAGGCTTTCGAAGATTATCTGCAGTGGAAACCAAACGACCGTCTTGCACAGAACGGTCTAATCGGCGCTCGTATGGGTCTGGAGAAAAAAGGACAGACACGATATGAGGTGCACAACGCCAAGCTCTTCAACTCGCGCCGTGCCGACTACTCTCCCATGTATCTCGACCGCTCGCTCGACCAGCTCTATTTTACTTCTACCAACGAAAAAGTGAACGGACAGCGCAAAAGCGAAGTCACGGGCATGAAAAAAGGCGACATCTGGTTTGTATCAAAAGACGAACAAGGCAAATGGAAGCGCCCCGAACCGGTCGAAGGCGAACTCAACACCGAGGTCGACGAAGGCACCCCGGCGTTTTCGCCCGATGGCTCCACAATGTATCTGAGCCGCGCCCGACGCGAACCCAACGCTCACACGGGCGTCGAGATATACACCTCGCAACGATCCGACGCCAAATGGAGCGCTCCCGTGAAACTCGATATAACGGCCGACACTCTTTCGAGCTACGCGCATCCGGCCGTGTCGCCCGACGGCACCTGGCTCTATTTCTCGTCGGACATGCCCGGCGGACAAGGCGGCAAAGACATTTGGCGCATAAACCTCAAAGAACGCAAAGGCACGCTCGAAAATCTGGGCGAATGGATTAACACACCCGGTGACGAGGTATTTCCATCGTTCCGCTCCGATTCCGTATTCTATTTTGCCTCAAACGGACATCCCGGCTACGGTGGCCTCGACATTTTCCGTGCCGAGCAGACAAAATCAGGCGGCTGGAATGTGACAAATATGGGACGCCCCGTCAATTCGTCGTCCGACGATTTCGGCATCACTTTCGGCGAGGGCGAGAGCGGTTTCTTCAGTTCAAACCGCGCCGACAACCGAGGCTACGACCATCTCTACTCCTTCGAGCTCCCTGAACTCAAAATTCTCATTTCGGGCTGGGTGCTCGACAAAGACGAGGAGCTGGTTCCAAATGCCGTGATTCGTATAGTGGGCAACGACGGATCTAACCAGAAACAGGTGGCGCGTAACGACGGCTCATTCTCCTTCCCACTCGACCGCGGCATAAGCTACGTGATGCTCGCCGGAGCAAAAGGCTATCTCAATGCCAAGCAGGAGTTCACCTCCGACACCGCCGAGGAAGATGCCGAGTACAATGTCGATTTCATTCTCGTGCCAGTCACAAAGCCCGTTGTGGTCGACAATATTTTCTACGACTTCGACAAGGCCACGCTTCGTCCGGAGTCAAAAACTGCACTCGACGAACTCGCCCAGGTGCTGCGCGACAATCCCAACGTAACTATCGAAATGGCCTCGCACACCGACCGCAAAGGCTCTGAACAATACAACATCGACCTCTCGGCTCGGCGTGCCAAGTCGGTTATCGACTATCTCATTTCGGTTGGCATTGCCCCCGACCGCCTGCAGAGCCAGGGCTACGGCAAGTCACGCCCAAAAACAATAACCAAGAAACTCGCTCGCGAGTTTCCTCAGTTCCCCGAAGGCACTGTGCTCACTGAGGAATACATACTCACTCTGCCCGAAGCGGACCAGGAAGCCGCTGACCAAATCAACCGGCGCACCGAATTCCAGGTGCTCTCGCTCGACTATAAGATGTTCTGATGAAGTTCCGCACCGAAATAGAACGCACTAAAGCGCCTTTTGCCATTGAGCACGACACCCCGCTGCTCTTCTTAGGCTCGTGTTTCTCCGACGAAATAGGCTCGCGGCTTGCCGACGACGGCTTCAAGGTGCTTCACAACCCCATGGGGCCGCTCTACAATCCGGCTTCCGTGGCAGCCTGCCTCGACAGAGTGTGCTCCGGCAGCCTCTACACCACACAGGAGCTCGCCAACGGGCCGCGGGGCTTTCATTGCCTCGACTACTGCACGCGCTACAGCGGTGCCGATGCCGCGGCGGTGCTCGATGCCGTAAACGGCGACATTGCCGGCATTTCGGAGTTTGTAGCACTCTCGCCCTTGGTTTTCATCACCCTCGGTTCGGCTTATGTATACCGCATCGCCGCCACAGGGCGTGTGGCCGGCAACTGCCATAAATTTCCGGCCGACTGCTTCAGCCGCGAACTCCTCACCGTGGAGCAGGCTGCCGATGCTCTCCATAGCGCCGTGCAGCTTCTGAGCATACGGGGCGTGAACCATATAGTATTCACCGTCAGCCCCATACGGCATCTCGCCGACGGTCTGCACGGCAACAATATAAGCAAGGCCACCCTGCTGCTCGCCATCGACTCCGTCGTGGAGCGCTACCCCGGCCTGTGTTCCTATTTTCCCTCCTACGAGATTGTGCTCGACGACCTCCGCGACTACCGCTTCTACGCATCCGACCTAAAACATCCCTCACCCATGGCCGTCGACTACATATACGAATTTTTCTCCGACTATTATTTCTCTTCTAAAACACGACAGGCTGCCGCCGAGGGCCGAAAGCTCACCCTGGCAGCCCGTCACCGCTCTATACTATGACTGTAAACGACCTCTGCGGCAACAACAGCCGCCTGAAATATCTTGCTGTCGACAGCCGTTCGGTATTCGACCCCGAAGCTACCGTTTTCGCCGCACTCCGCACCGACGTAGGCGACGGACACCGCTATATCGCCGAGCTCTACAACCGCGGCGTACGCGCTTTCATCGTCGAAAGCCTTCCCCAGGGCGACTTTGCCGAAGCTCAGTTCGCCCTGGTGCCATCCGTGCCGGCGGCGCTCCGCGAAATAGCACACAAGCGCCTCACCGACGCTTACCGCGGCGTGATTATCACCGGAAGCGAAGGCAAAACAACCCTCAAAGAACTCCTTTACCTTGCTATGCGCGACAAGACCACAGTGGCGCGAAGCCCACGCAGCTGGAATTCGAGTATAGGCGTGCCGCTCGCCATATGGGACATGACTCATGCAATCGACGGCGGAACACTTCTAACAGAGGCCGGCATCGACGGGCCCGGACAGGGAACCGTTCTGGCATCAGTGCTCGCGCCCTCGCATAAAATCGCAGCCATAACTCGCGTCACCGAGGAGCACGACACAGCTTTTGCATCGCACAAAGAAAAAATACTCGAGAAAATCAACGTAATACGCAATGTCGGCACCGTTGTCTACGACTGCTCCAACCCCATGCTCGGAGAGCTCCTACAACGCGAAATGCCCTCGGCAAAACTCGTTCCAGTGAAGCGCGGCGGCCACAGCTCAATCTACCACGCCATCGCCGACAAGGTGCTCGCCGAACTCGGTATTGACGACGCCTGCCACTCCGCACTCGACTCGCTTCCACTCACGTCGAAGCGCCGCCAGATTGTGGAAGGAAGCTACGGCAACACGATTTTCACCGACTGCTTCACCACCGACTTCCGCTCGCTCGTCGACGCGCTCGACTTCATGCGACGCCACGCCACGCCTCTGCGCCCCATGGTGCTCATGCTCGGCGAGATACTCGACGGCAACATGCACTCCGATGCCGAAATCGCACGCACGGCCGCACAATTCGGCATCTCACGTGTCGAGCGCATCACTCCCGCCCTGCTCGGCGACATTCATTCGGGCAAGAAATTTCACGACACGCAGATTCTGCTTTTTGGCGAACACGACGCGCTCTTCAATAAAGTGTCTGGAGCTCTCGAAAGCGCCGGACACGAAACCACACTCGAAATCGACCTTGACGCAATGGCCCACAACTACAACTACTACCGCAGCCTGCTGCCACCCGGCACGGGCATCGTGGCTATGGTCAAGGCCGATGCATACGGCATGGGGGCTATCGAAACGGGCAAAACGATGCAGGCACTCGGTGCCGCACAACTCGCCGTGGCCGTGATTGAAGAAGGCATAGCTCTGCGCGAAGCCGGCGTAACCTTGCCCATACTCGTGCTCAACCCCGTCACCAACCGCTACCCGGCCCTATTTGCCCACCGACTCGAACCGGCCGTATTCTCCACCGACGAACTCAACACGCTCATCGCCGAAGCCGAGGCTTATGGTGTCGAAAATTATCCCGTGCATCTCAAGCTCGATACCGGCATGCACCGCGTGGGCTTCCTCGACACTCAGCTCGACGAAATACCGACACGTTTGACACGTACAAAGGCCGTGAAAGTGGCATCGGTATTCAGCCACCTCGCCACTGCCGACTGCCTCGACAAGGACGCATATACACGACACCAAATCAAGGCTTTCAAACGCATGACGGCCACACTGCGCAAATCGCTCGGCTACGACTTCCGACGACACATTCTCAACACCGCCGGCATGATGCGTTTTGCCGACTGCGGCGACTACGAAATGGCGCGCCTCGGCATCGGCCTCTACGGCATATCGCCATACCGGGGCCCCGAAAGCACAAATCTGCAGCCCGTGGCGGCATTCCGCTCGCACATCATTTCCTTAAAACACTGGCCGCTCGACACCCCGATTGGATACGGCTGCAAAGATCACACTTGCGAAGACGATGCCATTATCGCCACTGTGCCCGTGGGATATGCCGACGGCGTATTCCGACGCTTCGGCAACGGCCGAACTTGCTTCGTGGTCAACGACGTTGAGTGCCCCACTGTGGGAAATATATGCATGGATTTGTGCATGATTGACGTAACGAACGCCCACGGCGTCAAAGTAGGCGACTCCGTGGAGATTTTCGGCCCGACCATGCCGGTGGAACGGCTTGCCGATATAATGAGTACTATACCCTACGAAATTCTCACATCCGTTTCGCGACGCGTAAAACGCGTCTACGTAAAAGAATAAAAGCCGAAAAGTCTCGGTGGGGTTGCAATCCTACCGAGACTAATATCACATCCTTATATCCTTCCCTATCACCCGCCGGTTGGCATCCAGAAGGTAGATGACAGGGGTAGCAGGTATGGAATAAAGTTCCGATAGCATCTCGGGCTCGGCGGCGCGTGCCACTATCCAGCGCCGTGGCAATTCCGGGGCTGTACTCTCCCATAATGCGGTGTCGCTGTCGGGATAGACAGCGAGCACGGCGATCTGTCCGGCATCGATACGCCGGTTGAGTTCGGCATTGTTACCGAGCATTTCTATGGTCTCGGCACAGTGCGTACAGTCGGGGGCATAAAAAATCAGCAGAAGTTCGCGACCCTGCGCCGTGCTGTGGAGTGTGGCGGCATTGCCATCGCGACTGACATACGTAAAGTCGGCGGCACGCGTGCCGGGACGGTTTTTCGACACCTCTTCGAGCTTTGCCTGCAACAGCACGCGCTCGGCATCATTGAGCCTGTAGTGCTTGAGCATCTGCCGCACAAAAAGTATATACAGTTCCTCGCTGCGCAGCGGCGAATTGGGGTCGTAGAGATAGTGCTCAGTGTACTGCGATATAAGTTCCTGCCGGCTGGAGCCGCGCATAAGAGCCGCAACGGCCTTAGCCTGCGTGTCTGGCTCTACAACATAGAGCAGACCTAAAAAGTCGGCGAACTGCTGCTCTACAGCGGCCGAATCGACCGGCGCGCGGAGCAACTCTGCATCGTCCCAGAAGTGCACCGCAACAGAATCAACGGGCAGAGGCCCGGTGGACTCGCCCCCAGACTTCTGCCCATTGCTGCAGGCTACAGCCAGCAGCCAGAGTAGAATTCCTATTCTATAATATCGCGGACGCATCGTACGTAGAAAGTATTCCTCATAGAACGCGTAACACGGTCGGAATCTGCATTCAGCAGGAACAACGTTTGTCCGGAAGCATTGATGTCTGTCACTTTCGGGCCTATGCCTCCGAAACTGAAACCAAGAACAGTACACGAAACATAATAATTACCGCCGACATCAAACTCCCCTTCATTCTGCATGATAGCAAGTTCCGTTGCGTTGGGAATACGCCAACGCCCACCATCCGTAGTAACAGAAGAACACGGATTTGCAGTCTGTATACTGCCTATATATGCCTCCGTACTGCTTTGAGAAATTGTCTTATCCTGATTACCCAATATTTCAAAACCGCCACGGTAGAGAGTGTTGTACGTATCGTCAGACATAACGTGAACGGGCATTTGTCCATTACCGGTTCCATTGCTCGAATATGTTACAGAACGGGTGTTGGTAAGTTCGTAATAAGCAGGAATAACACGATGATAAGTACCTGTAGTAATATAACTGTAAGCCTTTACAGCCTGAGAGGTCTGGTTGACATTTGCCAGATTCGTGCCGAGATTTCTAATGCATCTCACCTGCCATGGAGCTACCGGATCTCCTGGAGATGACGCATTCGAACCACCCCACTCTCGCCAGTTGGAAACAGCAAAACCCTCCATAGCCCAGAATACGCGTCCACCACTTGTATAGTACAGATATCGTCCGTCATAGCCGAATGAGAACGTACCATTGATAGTGTATCCGCAGTTACTTACATCGGCATAGTTCAAAAGTGCATTCGCTCCAAGCGAATTCGCACCAAGAGTTATACGTGTATATTGATTTACACCCGGCACATACCAGCGGAGCTCACTCTCGTCTATGGTTCCGTTGCCATTGTTGTCGCGGTTGCGGTTCATACATGCATTTATTCCTTCGATAGTGCGGGCGCGGTTATTGGTTGATGTGGTGGAAGTCACATACTCCTGGGGATCATAATTCGTAACCAGCTCTATGCCCGAAAAATTACCGGTATAGTTTGCCGCTTTAGGCACATTGTAAGAAGTTGCGATAATACCCGAACCGGTTCGTCCTGCCGGAATTGATTGTTGCTGAGTCTGGTCAACACAAGCCGACCATTGTTTTCCGCTGGCCCATCGCCAACAGTCGTAGCGACCATTATTTGGCGCAGAGCCTTCAGTCCACGAGCGGCGGATATTAAGGCCATAGACCTCATTAACTGCTTCAAAACCCATGGCCGCACCTTTAACGCTACCCGTACCATCAGGCACAGCCTGCCGTCCGTAATATGTCTGGATTGAGTTCTGCACCACGGCATACTTCGAGCGTGCGTACACACTCTCGCCATCCTCTGAGATTGTTCTGGTCACGCGTATGTAGAAGCGGCGAGGGTCTGCGTTGACATATGAGTACCACAGAGGCTGTTGGCTGCCTGTGGCCGCCATTGTCTCATTGGCATTGGCAGCCTCGTAGGTATACTCGTTCACAAAACATGTATACCAGTTCGTCGAGCTCTTCTGCGCACCGGTGATGCCTTTCGACGCATCGTAGAGGTTGAATGTCTTACCGTCGGCATAGTTGCGCGGCTTGTATTCTGCAAGCACGTTCGCGTCGGAAGTCGGACGGAATTCCACCCAGTCGATATACTTCTTTACATCGGCAGGAATATCTTCCCACGACTCATATTCATGCAACAGCCCCACTTCGTCATATTCCTTAAGACCTCCGTTGAGGTTGTCGTAGGTCATAATCATGAATCCAAAGCCGGTATAGCTTCCGCCCTCCGTTTCTTTCCACTGCGAGAGTTCTTCTTCGGTGAGCTCTACGTTGAACGCGGCATAGTGGCAGTCGATGTTCACGGTAGGATTGGTAACATCGGTCACAATGCCTTCAACTCCCGGAGTATTTTCGCCGGCATAGGCCTCGACCCTTATGTCGTTGAGGCCGTTGACGGTGACAGTGTAATTATATTTCACATTGCGATAGCAATTGAAGTCGTCGGCTTTATTGTCGATATAACCTAAGTGGATTATATAGTTGGCCATGCCCGAACGCCACACAGTTGTGGTGCCGCCGGTTGTATCGCCTTTATCGTCTACCGAAATCGACTCGAGATAGTCTACGCTGCAGTTCACCACCACGTAGCTCGCCATATTGTTCGACGACCATGTACCGCCGGGACACAACGCCGTGAAGATGCCGCTGTTCGTGCCGTCGGTCTCGCTTATCGATGTCTGAGCCTCACGGTCTTTGTAGTTTGTCGCAGTGCCGGTGTGTTTGTTCTCGGCCTGCCAGAAATCGAAGGTATAGCTTCCGTCGGCTTCCTTGCGGATAAACGACGAGCTCGACGAATAGTTCTGCGAATCGGTGTAATAGTCGGCTTTATTTTCCACGGTGCAGACATCGCCGAAGTTGGTGTCCGGACGCTCGTAAAGCCATGCGAAGTCGGGCACATTCATCACACGATAGCTGTTGGGCACTATGCGCAAAGTATTCTCATTGCCCGACTTGAGCGTGAAGTTAATCTGCGACACCGGGCGGCGCAGATATATCTTGCCATCAGTGAGGTCATACACGCCTTTTTGGGTCATTGGAATGGTATATGGCTTCACATTCTCGTTTTGCCACTGCGCGACCTCATGACTCCTGGTGTTGGAATATGCGCCGCACATGGCCATAGGGGTTTCGGGGGCATTCACGCCCTCGTAACTTGAGGGAGCTACCACTCCCACTTTAAGGAATTCGTCCCAGGTGCGCACATTGTCGAGGAGTTCCGAGAGAGGTTGGGGCTTGTCGGGGGCATCACTGAGCACACCCATTTTCTCCACATTGGCCACAGCCACAATATAGCTTGAGCCGCTTCTTGTGCTAAGCTGTATCTGGGATTTGATTGGAGAGTCGGACGTAGCCGTATACTTAACCCAGCCGACGGTCTTGCCGTCGGCGCCTTTTGATGTCATCTGGCCCGACACCGAACTGAATGTCGCCACCCAGAGCGACTGCACGGTGTTGAGCTGCACGTCGCTGAGGTCGGCACGCGACTGCACCACTGTCTCGGCCACACTCACAGGCACGGTGAGAAGCATTTCTTCGCCCGACGTCACATAGTCGGGGTAATCTATTTCGTCGCTGCACGATGCCAGTCCAAGACAGATGGCCGCGGCAGACAATATATATTTGAATCCAGTACTTAGCATCGTTGTCAGTTAAAAGGAGGAATTGTTATATCAACAGTCGACATTGGCACGACCTCCCAATTGAGGCTGTATGTGCCGTCGATATTTATCTGAGTCACCTCGTAGCGGTAGATATGGTTGCGGAGAATCTCGTTGAGCTCTCTCACACACTTTCCGTCTTCATATTCGCCCAGACGGAAGGGTAATACCACAGACGAGCCGGGACTATTGGGGTCGCCCAAAGTGGTGATACGTACAAACGGGCTCTGCACGGTCACACTCTCTGTCGAGGAGTTGGAAAACTCGTAAATGTAGACAGAATTAACCGGTGCTTTGTCAGCGCGAGCCATAGTTGCGTCATAATCATAGTACATGTCCGTCAGCATAGACCTATTCACGAAATTGACTAAGTCGTCGTTATCCGCGCTGAACACAGGCGGCTCAATGTATCCGGCTCCCGAAGGAATCGAAGGTGCCACCACTTGCTGTGTCTCCGGACGCTCTACATTGCGTGCCCACTGACTGTATAATGGCAATTGGTTTCCGGAGGCTGTGTAGCCCACTAATTCGGCTTTGTCGATGCGCCGCGGGTCATTTTCATATTGTTCTTCAATGTAATCGCCTTCATAGTTGACCTTGTCGATAACCTCTATTTTGGCAAGCGCACGGAGCATGTTAAGCGTGCGTCCGCCCGTGCCTGCGGAGAGGTCGACAGGCTTTTCGTATGTAGAAGCCTTGAGCGCTTCTACCGACACGGTGAAATGCTGGAGTCCGGCCATCGGGAATCTCTGACTATCTCTGAGACCGCTATTGGTAAGGTAGAAAAAGTTAGGCTTCACAGTCAGCACAGTGTTCTGCCTTGCAGCGCAGAGGTCTGCGATTGTAGTTTTTTCGCGTATTGCGCCGGCCCACGAGCCCCCCATATAAGAACCGTTGGCAAGCGCCATTATATAGAAAGTGACGTTGCCCGATGTGGCCTGCTCTATATAAGGCTCTTTGAATGTGACAAGCGCCGAGTATTGGCCCGATTCTTTTTCGGCGGCTACCTCGGGAGTGAGATTCTGAAGAAATCTCTGTTCATCGTCGAAGAGGAGAAACTGCATCTTGCCGGTGTCGATATAGTCTTCGGCAGATGTGCCGGGCTTTTCGGCCTCGATGTCGGCAGCGCGCGACAGACTACTCCGGCCGGAAGATATGTCGAAGCGTATGCTCACGCCCACCGGCCTCACATCGGGATCGGGCTCGTCGGGACACAATTTATTGCTGTCGCCAACGCAACTTACAAGGCTCACGGCCGCTGAAATGGCAGCGACAACGCCTGTGAAGTATCTGGTTATATAGTGCATAGTAAACTTTGCCTATTGTAATGAAACGTTTTTACATATCTACATTCTGAGGCGGCACTACGCGCCAGCCATTGATATATATTTTTGTCTTCACCCATGTCATGCCTTCGCTGAGGAAAAACATCATGGTATAGTCGTCGTAACAGTCAAGATAATTCTGGTCGCCCTCGATTTTGTTGTATTTTCCCTTCACAAGGAGCAGATAGTCGATGAGAGGAATCGACAGTACTTCTTCGCCGGTGCTGCGGCGCGTCACGGTGAGGCGTTGCGGCATGTCGGCCATAAGACGGCTTGTGGTGAACTCGGCAAGGACGCCGGCCGGAAGCAGAGAGTCGTCGATTGTGCCGCGCGCATCGGGCCGGTCGAACGACGAGTAGGTCTGCTCAACACTCCATGGCGTGTATATAAAGCTGTCGGAAGTCGAGAGCACATCGTTGTTCCAGCCAAGGCGGTTGTTTTTGCCGCTGATTGCGAAATCGAACTCCGAGGCATCAAGCGGATTGCCGTCGACATTCTGCAACAGCACGCTCAGGTGGTTGGTATCGCGTGTGAGGTAGACCGGCCCTACGGTTGTCGTACCCCAATGCTCAGGAAATTCAACGTCGGTTGCAATGCCGTGGAAGAGACGGTGTATGTCGCTATTCGAGCTGAGCGACGGTGCTGTGCCGCTCAAGGGAAGCGAGGCATTGAAGTCGCTCATAGCTGTGCCGTCGCCTATAGCGAACGACACCGCCTCGGGAACCAGCGACTCACCCTCGCACCAGGCAAGGAGGTCGTATTCGCCCGGAAGTATCTCAACATCCATAAAATAGTCGTTGATTTCGCTCACATTGCGCCTGTCTCTTATACACATCT
>RYWL01000036.1 GCA_003979155.1 Muribaculaceae bacterium | reverse complement strand
GCTTTTGTCAGATTTTTTGTAGTGCAAAGCTAAGGATTATTTTCGGAATCGACAATTATTTGCCGATAAAATATTTCGAAATTTTTCATTTTGGAAAACTTATTGGATGTGCTAAAAAGTAAATGTGCTAATTATTAGATGATTGTAATTTTTTTGGGAAAACTTCATTTCTGAGAGTTCTTAAAACGTTTTCTCAATATTATCTCTTGGTGTTGTCGGCAGATTGTCTAAATAATAAAAAGAAGCCACGCGGCTGATGTCGCGCGACTTCTCTATTGCAAGCTGATTTTAGAAGTGTCTTATTTGCTATGATGCTCGTATTTGAGCGTCATCGAGGGCTGGTCGCATACTTCTGCAGGGCCGAAGTACTGGATTGGACCGGGATAAACATAGCATGTGTCGTGAGCCCATTCGTCGCGTTTTGCGGCGAATTTCTGGAAGGGTGCATCGTCAAGGCGTACGAGGGCTTTTTGGATAACGGGTTTATCCTGGGCGTTGCGACGTTCGATGTTCATCATCATTGTGATGGGGATACCGCCGGGAATCCACTGAACTGCGGGTTTAACGAGGTTGCGGATTGAAGACATGTAGCCTGTCACGCCTGCGTTGATAAGGGCTGCGGCGTTGAATCCGAGAGAGTAGCAGTAGTCGGCATCGAAGTTCGAGGGGTCGGCGCAGCGGCCTTCATAGCCGAAGAAGTGGTGCTGAGCGGCAAATTTGCCCTTTGCAGCCTTGAATTCTTCGCTGGTGGCGAGCTTGGCGGCAACCATGTCGCTGAGAAGCTTCTCCGTTTCGATAAGCGATACCTGTACGTTGCCGTGGGGGTCGCGGTCGAGCATAAGCTGACGAGCCACGCCTTCGGGAAGGCTCTTGAGTGTAGCAACGTTCTCTGCAGCGATATTTGAGAGGATGAATTCGGTGAGCTGCTCTTCGTTGAAGTCTTTCACGACGTCGGCTTTTGCACCGAGGAGTTCGTTGAGCTCGCCGATGAGGCGTTTGATTTCGGGGATGAATTCGATAAGGCCTTCGGGAATGAGCACAGTGCCGAAGTTATTGCCATCTTTAGCACGCATGGTCACGATGCCGGCGATGTAGTCGACAATCTGGGCGAGGCTCATATTCTTTTCCTGTACCTCCTCAGAGATAAGGCAGATGTTGGGCTGTGTCTGAAGTGCGCACTCCAGAGCGATGTGGCTTGCCGAGCGGCCCATGAGTTTGATGAAGTGCCAATATTTCTTTGCAGAGTTGCAGTCGCGCTCGATATTGCCGATTACTTCGGAGTAAACCTTTGTAGCGGTGTCAAAGCCGAACGATGTTTCAATAACGTCGTTCTTGAGGTCGCCGTCGATTGTCTTGGGGCAGCCGATAACCTGAATGCCGGTGTTCTTAGCCTTGTAGTATTCTGCAAGGACTGCTGCGTTGGTGTTCGAGTCGTCACCGCCGATGATTACGAGTGCTTTGATATCAAGTTCCTTTATTATTTCGAGACCTTTGTCGAACTGTTCTACTTTTTCGAGTTTTGTACGGCCCGAACCGATGATGTCGAAACCGCCTGTGTTGCGGTATTCGTCGATGATAGGAGCTGTGAGTTCGATATATTTGTGGTCAACAAGACCGCCGGGACCCATGAGGAAGCCGAAGAGGCGGCTGTCGCGGTGGATTTTCTTGATGCCGTCGAAGAGACCGCTGATTACGTTGTGTCCGCCGGGAGCCTGGCCGCCGGAGAGAATTACGCCTACGTTAACAGGCTTGCCGGGAGCTGAGGCCGTGTTTTTTTCAAAATGTATTTCGGGCAGACCATAAGTGTTGGGGAAAAGATTTTTGATAGCTTCCTGGTCTGCTACAGAGTTTGTGGGCTGACCCTCAACTACTTTTACGGGGCCTTGAAGAGCAATCGGCAACTTGGGCTGGTAAGCTGCGCGAGCCTTCTGTAAAGCGCTTTTTTTCATTTTATATGATTGACTTATTGGTTTTTCTTTTTCGGAGTGCAAAGTAAGCAAAAATTTTTGTATTTTGCCGCACCTAAATGTGAATAAGTGTTTACACCCGTTTATTTTTTAGCATGAACATTATGCGTTGGTAACAGTCGACAGTCGGTCGGCATTGAGATACATTGCGGCACTACGGGCTATTGTTTCGGAGTCGAGGGCATTGATTGCCCTCAGTCGGGCATCGAAGTAATCTGCCGGGGTGTCGGCCATAAGGCGTGTCATGTGAAAATCCATTATTTCGTCGGGGCTGTCGAGGCTTTTGGCGAGTGATGATGTGGCGTAGAGTTTAAGCCGCTCGAGCTCGCGTCCGGTGGGTGGGTTTGTCGACAGTCGCCGGAGTTCAGCCCGTATTTCGTCAAGAACCCGAGCGGTGTAGCTTTTGTCGCATTGTGCCGAAATCTGTATATATGCACCTTCGCGCTGCCCTATGAGTGAGGCATGGATGCCGTAGGTAAGACCCTTTTCTTCGCGTATGTTTGTCATCAGGCGACTGCCGAAATATCCTCCGAGCGCCATTACCGTGAGGTGCAGCGGTATGTAGTCGGCATTGTCGCGTCCAATTGTCGGTATTCCGGCTTTGACTGTGCTTTGAAGTGACTCGGGACCATCGACGCGCAGATGCACGCAATTTTCGGGAGGCATTGTATCCACATAGTTGGGGATGAAGCCGTCGGAGAGCGATACAACACTCTCTAATGTTGTGCGTACCAGCAGTAATATATGTTCGTCGAGCGCTCCCGATAGAAAGGCCTCGCATTTGCCGGTGCACAGTAGTCGGCTGTAGAGTTCTCGGGTTTTGTCTACGGTAAAACCTTCTACAACCGACGGAGTTGTAACTATTGCCAGAGGATGCTCTTTGCCGAGCATCAGTTCGTTGAAAGTTTTCTCGACTTCGAAAGAGGGTTCGGCCATTTCTGTTTCAATCTGCGTGCGTGCATTTAGGCATGCGGTGGCGAGCCGGTCGGCCGGAAATGAGGGTGTGTTGATGAAATCTGAAATCAGCGGCATCACGCCGTCCACACGGTGATTGAGCATCGATATGCGCAGCGTGCAGAAATGCGACCGCTGTGAAGAGCCTATGCGCACGCCATTGAAGTCGAGTATGTCGGCAGTCTCTTCGGTAGAATAGTGTGCCGAGCCGTTGGTGAGCATCGACATAACGATTTTTCCCGTTGCAGCGTTGCCGAGTTCGGCGATGCCGCCGGAAAAGCAGAGTATTAGTCGGCAGATTGGCTGGTCTCCGCCGCTGACATAGTGGAGACGTATTCCATTGGATAATACTTCGACGGTTTCATCCGGCAACGACAGTCTGCCGAACGGTCTTACTTCTGGTGCCTGTTGACGGTTCATTCGAGTTCTGCAAGATATTTGTTGGCGGCTTCGAGGTCGGACGGCGTGTCGATGCCGAAATTAGGCTCGTCGGTATATGCCATGCGTATTTTGTAACCGGCCTGCAGCCACCGGAGTTGCTCGAGCGACTCGGCTTTCTCAAGCGGGCTTTGCGGCAGTCTGCATATTTTTTCGAGAGTAGACGCACGGTAGGCATAGAGTCCCACATGAGTGTGGAATTTAGCTGCATCGAGCCACTGTTGCCACTCATGTCCCCTTACGTATGGTATGATTGCACGGGAGAAATAGAGTGCATTGTCGGCACTATCCATCACTACTTTGACCAGATTTGGGTCGAAGAGCGCTTCGAAACCTCGAGAGGGGTCGAATGGGCGTGCAAGCGATGCTATTTCAACCGTCGGGTCGTTGAAGCAGTTTTTTACCGACTCTATCTGGGCCAGCGAAATGAATGGCTCGTCGCCCTGGATGTTGATGATTACGTCGGCATCTGTGTCCGCCTTGACATATGCTTCGAGGCATCGGTCGGTGCCGCTGCGGTGCTCTGTCGATGTCATTATTGCACGTCCGCCAAAAGCTTCAACGGCTTCGGCTATGCGTATGTCGTCGGTGGCCACAACCGCCTGCGGAAGAATTGCAGCAACACGCTCGTATACGCGTTGTATCATCGGTTTGCCTCCCACAATTGCAAGAGGTTTGCCCGGAAAACGTGTCGATGCATATCGGGCCGGTATTATACCTATATATTTGAGTCCCATTATTGTTATTGAGTTCTTATTCCGGATATTTTGAATCGATTATATTTCGGTAACGTAAATCTGTGCGTTTTCATACTTAACGACCTTAATAAGGCGTCCCGGCTGTATGAATTCGCCTGTCGATACGGCATCGAGTATCTCGCCGTTTATTTCAGCCTTGCCGGCCGGGCGTAGCACCGTGACGCTTCTGCCGGTAAGTCCGACATATTTCGAAGGTGTCATGTCTACTCCGATGAATCCCTCCGATGATTTCAGCTCTGTCATCAGTTCGGAGTGGCGGCGTATGAAGCCGGGGCCTTTCGACGATGTAAGATACCATATGAGTATTATTGCCAGAACGCTGCCTATGCCTACCACAGTCAGTGCCTGCCCTATGGCCGAAAGGTCGAAGCCGGTGACGGTGTCGTTGGCAGTGGCTGCACCCACACAGGCCGCCACTATGGCAATTATTCCCGACACGCCGCAGAACCCAAAGCCGGGAATCACAAATATTTCGAGGGCTATCAGTATTATGCCGCAGATAAGGCAGAGAATTACCCATGCAGGCACTGTGCCTGTGATGAATATAGGCAGAAAATAGAGAAAGGCGGCGACAGATGCCACTGCTGCCGCAAAACCGAGACCGGGAGTGTGCATCTCCATATATATGCCTGCGAGAATGAGCATTACGAGCATGGCGCGCACTCCGGCATTGGCAAGGAAACCTACGATGTCGTCGGTGAGTGTGCTCCGATAGTAACAGACGGGAGTTCCTGCCATGTTGAGGTCGGCAAGCACATCGTCGATATTGGCGGCAATACCGTCGGCGTAGCCACAGGCCACGGCCTGAGCGCCGGTAAGTGATACGGAGACTTCCGGATTAACCATCGAAGCTGCTGTAGCAGGGTCGCGTCGCCATATAAGCGAGTCTCCTTCCATTTTTTTGCCGTGGTGCTCTGCAGTGGCTCGCATCATTGTGCTCATGAACGACTGATACTTCTCGGGCATGGGGTCGCCCTGGCTGTTGACCACTGTCGCCGAACCCATGCTTGCTCCGGGAGCCATATACACGCTGTCGCAGGCAAGCGCTATCAGTGCACCTGCCGATGCTGCGTTGACATCGACGAAGGCAACTGTGGGCATGTCGAGCTTCATGATAGCCGTGCGAATCGAATCGGCCGCGTCGAGTGCACCGCCATATGTGTTAAGATGCAGAAGTATCAGAGAGGCATTCTTTTCACGGGCGTCATTGAGCGCTGTGCGGAAATGGTGAAAGGCGCTGTTGTCGATTTCTGTATCCACCGGTATGACGTATACTGGCCGTTGCTGAAATTCGGCATGCAGATATGCCGCAGACAATATCACAAGTGATAAAAGAAGCAATATTTTTTTCATTTCCGAGAAGTTTTACTCTGGCCGAAATATGACGGTAGCAACAGGCATCCGGCCACAAGGTAGATATAATAACTGAAACAGCGCCATACAAGGGCCAAAACTGCCGCTATGCCGATGTCGCCGATTATGTCGCCATAATAATTGGCAAAGAGCCATTCGCTTATGCCGCTGCCGCCTGGTGTGGGGCTAACCATGAGCACAACCCATACCACAAACTGGCGCGCGAAAACAAGCACGCCCGAACACGACGGAACGAATGCCCAGAAAAGTGAATTTACCACAAAGTGTCGCGAGAACCACGACAGAGTAGTGGATATAAACACTTTCAGCCACCACCGCATGCCGCGGCCTTTGACCCACGCCGAAGTCTCCGACATATTCTCGGCAACGCTTTCGAGATTGCCGCGGAAGCGTTTCAGCACTCGTAGGCGTGCAATGGAGTAAAGAAGTCGTTTTGTTGCATCGGGCTTTCCGATAATCGCCATGTAGAGTATTGCAGTCCAGATGCATATGCCGGTGTATACCAGCCAGAACACGATTTTTATACTGCCAAAGAAAATCTGTTCGCCTGAATCATCCGATGCCGGCATGCCGAACAAGTCGTCCCACGGTATGAAAAGCGTTATCAAAGGGCAGAAGACAACAAAGAAAAGCTCGTCGAGAAACAGTGTTGTGAGTGTCAGAGATGTCGCCCGGCCTACTTTAATACCTTCGCGGTTGAGGTAAAAGATTGCCAGAGCGCTGCCCCCGACCACCGACGGCGTTATCGCCGATGTAAAGGCACACATTATGTCGGTGCGGAAAGCACGCTTCCAGCTGAGGTCGCCGCCTGCTATTGTGTGGAATCGCCACGACAGTCCGAAATCACGTCCGAAGACAGAAAGCGCTGCAAGCAGAAGGCCGGCGGCAGTGCGTCTGTCGAAAACTATGCCGCGCAGAGTGTCGGCATCGACATCGCGCCAAACAAGCCATGCTGCAACTGCCGCGCCCAAGAGGAGTGGCAGCAGTGTGCGCCAGAGAGTTTTCGACAGTTCTTTACTCACGGCATCAGAGCGATGTCAGAATTGCTATTGCTTCTGAAATTGCAGCTACAGGGTCTTCCTTCTCGAAGAAGCGCGGACCGGCGCACAGCCCCGAAAAACCATCGGCCTTTATCATTGCGATAGATTCCGGCGAAGGTTCGAAGTCGGGCATATATGCCACTACAGGTATCTGTCCTCCGGCATCGCGCACTGCCATAATAAGAGCAGGATTCGATTTCGTAAGAGCCACATAATCGATGTCGGCGCGTTCAAGCGTAAGAGCTGCGTCGGGAGTCGTCGCCACAGCGCCGATTATTGCTTCGGCTCCGAGTTCTTCGCGCACTTTTACGGGAGAGATGTTTTTATCTGTCAGGAATACGCCGTGCATAGCCAGCTCGCGAGCAGACTCCACACAGTTTTCTATAGAGAGCATCACACCGCTTTCGCGGCAAAGCTCCACCACATCGGCACACATTTCGCGAGTCTGGCCGGCATCGTTTCCGGGAAGGCTCAGAACCAGCCATGAGGCACCTGCTTCGACAGCCATCTGGGCCATTTCTCCTATAGAGTAGCGCTCCGAAAAGCTTATTATTATCTGTAACATAGTTTGCAAATAGGTTAAATCCTCACAAAATTAAGCATAATATCTCTAAAAGCAATAAATTTGCGCAGTCTCTAAAAGAAAAACAAATGGAAAAGGAAAATCGAAAGAAGATAGTCTTTTTTACCGGTGCCGGCATGAGCAGAGAGAGCGGGCTTCCGGTTTTTCGAGGAGACGGTGGCATATGGGAGACGCTCGACATAGAGCGTATGGCTTCGGCAAGGTCGTGGTATAGCGGCCGACGATCCGACTGTCGCGAACGTCGCAGTGCAATGCTCAATTTTTTCAACCCTTTACGAAGGGCGATTCTTGAGTGCAGCCCTAACGACGGACACCGGGCAATCGCCGCATATGAGGCCGATTACGATGTGACGGTCATAACGCAGAACGGCGATGACTATCACACCCGGGCAGGCTCTACAAATGTGATTTATCTACATGGCGAAGCGCTTAAAAACGCCTCGTCGGCTAATCCCTATATTCCTTTGCCAATCGACAGGGACAATCCGGATATACATATCGGCGACAAGGCGCCCGACGGCTCTCAGATAAGGCCGTTTGTTATCTATTTTGACGAGAACGTTGACAAGCGCTTGTGGCAAAAAGCGATGCGTGCCACGCTTGAGGCCGATTATTTCGTTGTTGTGGGCTCGTCGATGCTTGTTTATCCTGCCGCGGCACTTGTCGCGGCGGTTAAGCCCCCGTGCAGGCTCATAGTGATTGACCCCGGCGAAGTGACACTTCCCGATAAATGCCGACATAAGTTCCTGTATATAGCCAAACCTGCGACCGAGGGTCTGCTCCGGCTGCGCTATGAGTTGCTGACGGACGCAAATTTGTAGCGGCTTCTGTGCATCAGAAGTGCGTCGAGAATTGTCATGGCGGCCATTGATTCGACCACCGGTATGGCACGCGGTATGACGCATGGGTCGTGACGGCCTGTTACTTCAAGCAGTGTTGGCATGCCGTCGTCGGTGATTGTTTCAAGCTGTCGGGCTATGGTGGCAACCGGTTTGAATGCAACCCGAAATACTATGTCTTCACCGTTGCTTATGCCACCCTGGATGCCGCCCGAATGGTTTGTGCGTGTGCAGACGCGCCCGTTGTCGCCGATGTGAAAATTGTCGGCCTGTTGCGAGCCGCGGCACGATGCCGCATTGAAGCCATCGCCGTATTCAAAGCCTTTAGCAGCATTTATGCTCATCATGGCCGAGGCAAGCATTGCCTGCAGTTTGCCGAAAATCGGCTCGCCCAGCCCCGGACAAACACCCGAAATGATGCACTCTATCACCCCTCCGACACTGTCTCGGTCTTTTTTCGCTGCAAGAATTTCCTGCTCGAACATATCTGGATTTGCCGTGCCGCCAATCTGAATGGCTCTGGCTTCGACGCTTATGCCATGCAGTGCGAGCGCCTGTTGTGCGAGTGCACCTCCGACAACACGTATAGCGGTCTCCCGCGCCGACGAGCGGCCTCCGCCACGGTGGTCGCGCAATCCGTATTTCGCCGAATATGTGTAGTCGGCATGGTTCGGACGGAATGTGTGACGGATATTCTCATAATCTTTGCTGCGAGAATCTTTGTTCGGTATGATGAATCCTATTGGCGTGCCGGTAGTACGTCCTTCGAAGATGCCGGAGAGAAATTGCACTTTGTCGCTTTCGTTTCGGGCGGTTGTAAGCGGAGACTGGCCGGGCTTGCGCCGGTCGAGCTGATGCTGTATGTCATCAAAGTCGATTGTGATTCCGGCGGGCATGCCGTCAACAACGCCCCCGATTGCAACTCCGTGGCTCTCGCCGAAATCTGTGAGACGGAAGAGGGTGCCAAATGTATTCATTATGTCGGATGTGATTTTTTGATTCAACTGTTGCGGCTTATTGTACGAGGTCTGTCACTTCGGCGCCCACATATCTTATGAGGTCTTCTGGCGATATTTCAAGTTGCAGACCACGCACACCGGCGCTTACATAGATTTTGTCGTAGTCGAGAGCCGTTGTGTGGAAAAAAGTCGGGAATGGCTTCTTCATGCCTATCGGCGAGCAGCCGCCGCGTATATAGCCGGTGAGAGGCAGAAGCTCTTTCATAGCTATCATTTCTGCCTTCTTGTCGCCGGCGGCGGCCGCCGCTTTTTTGAGGTTGACCTCGCTGTTGCCCGGCACAACGCATACGAAGAGCCCGGTGCGTTCGCCACGGAGTACAAGTGTTTTGAAAACGCGGTTTATATCCTGGCCCAGCGCATCGGCGACATGCTGGGCGGCAAGATCGTTTTCATCATACTCATACTCGTGGGTCGCAAACGGAATATGCGCCGTTTCGAGCAAGCGCACGACATTGGTCTTTGTATGTTTTGAATTCTTAGACATTCATCAAAAGGAAATGTTCTGCATCGATGGCAGCGCGACAGCCCATGCCGGCTGCAGAAATAGCCTGCTGATAGGTGGGGTCGGCAACATCTCCGGCAGCGAACACGCCCGGAACATTTGTGTGTGTGGTCTTGCCTTCGGTCACTACATAACCAGCCTCGTCAAGTTCTATGAAAGGCTTGAAGACTTCGGTGTTGGGCTTGTGGCCGATAGCGAGGAAGAAGCCATCGATTTTGATGTCGAAATTCTCTGCATCGGGAGTGCCCTGATGGCGAACGAGATGAGCGCCTTCAAGATTGTCGTCGCCGAAGAGACCGAGAGTCTGGGTGTTGAAGAGCACTTCTATCTTCTCATTCTGCATTACACGTGCCTGCATGTATTTTGAGGCGCGTAGGTAGTCTTTGCGTACAATCATGTATACCTTCGATGCGAGCGACGAGAGGTAAAGCGCTTCTTCGCATGCAGTGTCGCCTCCGCCTACAACGGCAACCACTCGGTTGCGATAGAAGAAGCCGTCGCATGTGGCGCAGGCCGAAACGCCGATGCCGAGGTAACGCTGTTCGTCGTCGAGACCGAGATAGCGTGCCGAGGCTCCGGTGCTTATAATCACGGTGTCGGCGGTCACGGTATGGCTTCCGCCGTTTACTTTTACTTTAAATGGACGCTTGCTGAAATCTACCTCGGTCACTTCGCCGGGAATAGTCTCAAGACCAAAACGAAGGGCTTGAGTGCGAAGGTCGTCCATCATTGCAGGACCCATTACGCCTTCGGGATAACCGGGAAAGTTCTCTATTTCGGTGGTCTGCATCAGCTGTCCGCCCGGAACGCCTTCAATCATCAGTGGTCTGAGATTGGCACGCGATGTGTATATGCCGGCTGTGTAGCCTGCCGGACCCGAGCCTATGATAAGGCATTTGGTGGTGTATTCGCTCATAGTATAGTGGTTTTATCTTAAATCAATTATTTCAAAATTGGAGTAACGGGATTGGTTGTACATGAATGTCGATGCCTGTCGGGCTTTGCCGGCAGATATGCTGTTTATTGTTATGTCGATACGCCTGCCGTCTTCAAAGTCGACGCATATTGCGGACGGCCATTTGTCGGCAGGCTTCACGTAGATTGTAAACGAACCGATTGCCGAAGTCTTGTCGGTCGGCGTGAGTTTGACAACACGGTTTCCTTTGGAGTCGGCAAGGCGCCTGGCGGTGTAGTACTCTTTGCCGGCTGTCAGAATTGCGAAAGGATTCGAAGCCATGCGCTCATTGACATCGGGCGTTGTTATGTTTACCTCTTTGGCCGAGTGTGACAGTGTCCATTGTGTCTTGCCGTCGTACCACACTTCAAGTTCGGGTGTCGACAGCAGATATTTATCGCCGGCGAGTATCACGGAGCCGTGTAGCGGTCCTTTATCGGTGTTTATGGTGAAAACGGCGTCGACCGAGGGCGCCGATGTGATATTTGAGCGCAAGCCCGCCAATATCGATTCGGCGGACAAGGCCTTTGTTCCGACAGCCGAAGCTGCAAAACAAATGCAGATAAAGAGTGCTGCGATGATTCGTCTCATGTTCATATTCATACAGAAATAAACGGAACTGCAGTGCATTTGGTTTATTCGAACAAGCGCTGTACTTCGTCGGGAGTCATGAGCACATCGCGTGGTTTCGCGCCCTTTGCAGGGCCCACAATACCCATTTGCTGCATCTGGTCCATGAAACGGCCCGCTTTATTGAAGCCGATTTCAAATTTACGCTGAAGACTTGTTATCGAAGCCTGCGACTGCGTAGAGATGAACAGTGCGCAACGCTTGAATTCTTCGGTCATGGCGCCGTAGTCGGTGTTGCCCGAAGGCTCGCTTCCGTCGGCGGCCGGAGGTTCTGGCAGAAGATAGCATGATGTGAATCCCTGCTGGCTGCCGATATGGTGACATATGGCCTCAACTTCGGGCGTGTCGATAAAGGCGCACTGCACGCGCTCGACTATGCCGTTAAGCATTATGAGCATATCGCCGCGTCCTATAAGACGCTGGGCGCCCGGACGGTCGAGAATAGTTTTGGAGTCGACACTCTGTGTAACCTTGAATGCTATACGGGCAATGAAGTTTGCCTTAATCATACCGGTGATAACGTCGGTCGAGGGACGCTGTGTGGCTATAATCATGTGGATTCCCACTGCGCGGGCTTTCTGGGCGATGCGGGCGATGGGCACAGCCACTTCCTTGCCGGCAACCATGACGAGGTCGGCATATTCGTCGACAATGACAACGATATATGGCAGGAAGCGGTGGCCGTTCTCCGGATTTAGCTGTCGCTGTACGAATCGGGCATTGTATTCCTTTATGTTTCGAGTCATTGCATCGCTGAGCAGCTGATAGCGGTTATCCATCTCCACACAAAGAGAGTTGAGTGTGTCGACTACCTTCGAAGGCTCCGTGATTACGGCTTTTTCTTCGTCGGGGAGTTTGGCGAGATACTGCTTGTTTATTGATTCGAAAAGCGAGAATTCGACAGTCTTGGGGTCGACAAGAACAAATTTGAGCTCGTCGGGGTGTTTGGAGTAGAGCAGTGATGCTATGATACAGTTGAGCCCGACAGACTTACCCTGGCCGGTAGCACCCGCAACGAGTAGGTGAGGCATCTTGGTGAGGTCGGTGATATAGATATTGTTTGAAATGGTTGCTCCAAGTGCGATGGGAAGCTCCATTTTGTTGTTGGCAAAGGCCTTTGATTCGAGAACGGTGCGCATCGACACTATCTGCGGTTTGCGGTTCGGCACTTCGATGCCGACGGTTCCCTTGCCGGGAATCGGTGCTATGATTCGTATGCCGAGAGCCGAGAGGCTCATTGCTATATCGTCTTCGAGGCTTTTGATTTTGGCGATACGGGTTCCTTGCTCGGGCACTATTTCATAAAGTGTCACAGTAGGGCCTACCGTAGCCTCGATTCGCTGTATGGCAATGTTGTAGCTGCGCAAAGCCTCTACAATCAGATTCTTGTTGGCAATCTGTTCGGCTTCGTTGATTTCTACGGTCTGGCTACCCTCGTTGAGCAGTTCGGTCGACGGGAATACATAATTGGAGTGCGCCGCACGAACATCATAAGGCTGGTCGATGCTTATGTGGTCGCCATGTCGGATAGGAGCCTGAGGGTCGACAACAGGCTCGGAGTCGGTTTCATGCTTCACAATCACCATTTCAGGCTCTCCAGGTTCGGAGACAATCCTATGTGGATTTGGCGTTTCCTGCTGCTCGACTGTAATCGGAGTCTCGTTTCGTACAGGAATTTTGTCGAATGTTTGCTCTTTAGGCTCTTCGGTCTCGACTACAGTATCTTCTTCTTCGGGCGATTCAAAAGCGTCGAGACCCGGCTGCGGAATTTCTTGAATGCCGGTCTGTTCGGCTGTCGAAGCGTCTTCTTCGGGAGCTGGTTCGACAACAACAGGCTCAGTCGGCGGTACTACAGCAGGCATTTCGGGCTCGTCGTTGTTCTCGAGGTCGTCAAGACTGGCAACATTTTCCGGCTTGATTTCCATGTCGCTTACAGTGGCCTTTTCCAACTTCTTGCGTTTCATGACTTTTGACAAGAGTCCGAAGAATTTTTTCAGAGGATTGAGGAAAATGGCTATCAGAATTCCGGCAAGGAGCAGCGATACACAGTATGCTCCGAGTTCGCTCGAATACTGTAGCAACAGGCTGTTAATCTCATAGCCGTGCTTTCCTCCGAGGTGGAATAGGGTGTCGCGGTTAAATCCGATAAGTCCGGCTATGATTGAGAGCGCTGCGGCACTGAAGAGGCAGCGGAAGGAGAAGCCGAAAAACTCGACCTTATGGATGCGGATTACTGCGAGTCCAATCACGAACACGTAAAATGCGAGCACAAAAGAGCCTATGCCGAAGGTGTCGACAAGCAGCCACTCTGCTATTTTTGCACCTGCCGGACCTCCGACGTTCTCGACCGTATCGCCGGCTTCGACAATTTCCTGCACTGAGCGGTTGAGCACAACGCTCTGGTCGGCCGAATGGTTCGAGAGAAATGATATACAAGTGATTGCCATCACAAAGCCGAGCAGGCACAGAAATATGCCGAAAGCAAGGTGGGTGCGGTAGTCGCGGAAGAAGGAGACTGTGTCGGATTTCTTGCGTCGCTGAGGTCTGCGCGGGCCCTCCGGGTCGGGAATGGGCCGACGGCGGCTCTGTTTCTCGTCGGAGGTACGAGTCGATGCCGGACGGCTGCGACGCATACGTTCGCTGTCGACCGAAGGGTTAATATAATCCTGAGTATTGATGTCGGAAGAATTCATAAGTATCAAGTGAGAAAAGAGGGTTCAGAGTTTAAACAGACGCAAGAGCGGCTATTTCTGCTATAGGGTCGGCGGCCTTGAACACACTGCTTCCGGCCACTGCAATGTCGGCTCCGGCATCGGCTACGATTGCGGCTGTAGTTTGGTTGATGCCTCCGTCTACTTCTATAAGAGCGCGCGAACCCGAAGCTTCTATCATGGTTTTGAGGGCGCGTATTTTCTCTACAGTATGGCCGATGAACGACTGTCCGCCGAATCCAGGGTTCACGCTCATCAGAAGCACCATATCAACATCAGTGATTATATCGCTCAGAAGCATCACCGGAGTGGCCGGATTAAGCGTCACCGCCGCTTTCATGCCGGCATCGTGAATGCTCTGAATGGTGCGGTGAAGGTGTGTGCATGCCTCATAGTGCACATTCATCATCATAGCTCCGCAGTCGCGCACCTCACCTATATATCGGTCGGGATTCACAATCATAAGATGCACATCGAGCGGCTTTTGTGCAATGGGCTGTATGCTTTTGATTACCGGAAAGCCAAAAGAAATGTTATGGACGAACACTCCGTCCATAACGTCGCAGTGTATCCAGCCTGCGTCGCTGCGGTTTATAATATCGATAGCTTCGGCCAGATGTCCGAAGTCAGCGGCAAGAATCGAAGGTGCTATTATCATTTTTTCTTTGTCTTGAAAGCATTATGATTTTTTTTCTTTGTCTTGAAAGCATTGTAAATAATGTACACTACACACAAAGACAATATTATCAGACCGGCAATGGTAAGGTAGCCGTTATATTTCTCTACTGCGTCATAAAGCTGGTCGAGCATTACGTGCTGAGCAAGCCACCATCCCAACAGCGCCAGAATAGCATTCCACACAAGTGCGCCGAGCGCGGTGAACAGACAGAATATCCATATATTCATTTTGGCGATGCCGGCCGGAATGGAGATGAGCTGACGCACGGCCGGAATCAGACGGCCTATAAATGTGGATGTTGCGCCGTGTTTGTCGAAATACTTCTCGGCTTTGCGCACTTTCTCCTCATTGATGAGGCATGCGTGCCCGAAGCGAGAATTGGCAAAAGCATACACTATCGGACGTCCGATGAGCATGGCGAGCACGTAGTTGACCAAGGCTCCGGCCAAGGCTCCGGCTGTGGCCACGAGCACTACGATAAACACGTTCATATCGCCGCGCTGCACGGCCAGGTAGGCGGCGGGCGGAACGACCACTTCCGACGGGAAGGGGATGAACGAGCTCTCTATCATCATGAAAATGAATACGAAGATATACGAAGCATTGTTGACGAACCAATCGAAAAACCATGCGGCATTCAGATAATCCGTGATAGCACACGGCATGAACAAATCTATCATTTATGGATGAGTTTACATTTTAATTTGCAAAAGTAAGCAAAAATCATGAGAAAGTAATTGACATAAATAAAAAAGCACCGATATAAATGCTCAAATAGATTTTACTGTGAAAAATTTAAGGATTAATGAATATTAGCGCCCACAAAACACTTTTGTTGACAAAATAATTGTTAACTTTGCACTCGAAGCAGCCATATGGCAGGCTTGAAATCCTTGAATCCAAAATAACATATATAACTAAACCTATCCTTTTTCAAAGCAATGGCTTCAACAGTAAAAGCGCAAGGCGCACCCGCGGCAAAAGGGGGCAATATGGTGGCTATCATCACCATGTTTTTCATTTTTGCCATGATTTCTTTTGTGACCAACATGGCCGCACCATTCGGTAACATCTGGGGCTTCAGATACGATTGGGCCGGTATGGCCGGTAACCTTATGAACTTCGTTGCCTATCTCTTCATGGGTATTCCCGCAGGCAACATGCTCATCAAATACGGCTATAAGAAAACAGCCCTCATAGCTCTCGCTGTAGGTGCAATCGGTCTCGGCATTCAGCTTTCTTCGGGCTATCTCGGGGCTGGTGAGACAGCCCTCTACGTTTACCTTCTCGGCGCATTTGTATGCGGTCTCTGTGTTTGTATGCTCAACACAGTTGTCAACCCCATGCTCAACCTTCTCGGTGGCGGCGGCAACAAGGGCAACCAGCTCATTCAGACTGGCGGCGCTCTCAACTCGCTCTCGGGTACTCTCACTCCGCTTCTCGTAGGTGTGCTCGTAGGCACTCTTACCAAAGAAACAACAATGGCAGCTGTGGCACCCCTCGTAATCACCGGCATCGTGATTTTCGTGCTTGCTTTCATTATCATCTCATTTATCAAAATCAAAGAGCCGCAGGCCAACCTCAGCAAGGTTAAATACGAGCACAGCCCACTCTCGTTCCGTCACTGCCGTCTTGGCATCATCGCTATTTTCTTCTATGTAGGTATAGAAGTCGGCATTCCCGGCGAGCTTAATGTATGGGTAAGCCGTATGTCGTTCGAAGGCGCTGCTGCCGTTGCCGGTTCGCTTGCCGCAATCTACTGGCTCATGATGCTTGTCGGACGTTTCCTCAGCTCTATTATCAGCGGTAAGGTTTCTACCCGTGCACAGATGGTGACAGTATCGTCGATTGCAATAATTCTTGTTCTCATCGCTATACTCCTCCCCGAAAGTGTCACCTTCCGTTCGCCCGAAATCAAGGCTCTCCACATCACCAGCGGCGAAGTGCCTATGAAATGTCTCTTCCTCTTCCTCACCGGTCTTTGCACATCGGTTATGTGGGGCGGTATCTTCAACCTCGCTACCGAGGGCCTCGGCAAATACACAGCCAAAGCTTCGGGCCTCTTCATGACAATGGTTGTTGGCGGTGGCATAATGCCCTTCATCCAGGACTGGATTGGACGTAACTTCGGTTATGTAAACAGCTACTGGCTCGTTGTCGGCATGCTCGCTTACATCTTCTTCTATTCGTTCAGCGGAAGTAAGAATGTAAACAGAGACATCCCTGTTGACGAAGTGCCCGACGCACGCAATCTCTAATCTGACACAACGACGGCCTCGGCCGTAAAAAATTTCCGCGCGACTTGCATTGTGAGTCGCGCGTCTTTTGTTAATGGATGTTTAATCATTGTCTTTAGCATCCGATTTAGTTTAAATGGTGTTAAATTTAGAAAACTTCTACTCGAAAAATTATGTTGCATAACATAAAAGCTGTCTCTTATACACATCT
>RYWL01000035.1 GCA_003979155.1 Muribaculaceae bacterium | reverse complement strand
ATTTCTCTCCGAAAACTCACTTCTGTTAACAATCGTTTTTAAACAAGCTCTAAGTTCTTTCTTCTTTATGTGTTTTACTATGTGGCCACAAATTTACTGATTTTATTCTTTTAACTGCACTTTTTTTCTAAAAATTTTTTCTTATAATTGGAGATTTAGCATTTTGCTTTAAATGTTTTGCCTGATTAGCCGAAACGGACCGGCAAGACGAACAACAGCCGACACTGTTGCCGGCTGCGTATCGCAATTTGTCATCAACTTTTATTTTACGCGTATGAGCGTGAGGCCGTCGCGGAGCGGAAGTATCACCTTTTCAACCCCCTCGTCGGCAGCGACAAGGTCGTTGAAGGCGCGGATTCCTTCGGTCTGAGAATCGTGAGCATCGACATTGAGCACTTTGTCGGCCCATAAGGTATTATCGGCGAGTATTACGGCACCAGACTTCAGATACGGTCTGATTATCTGATAATACTGCACATAGCGCCGCTTGTTTGCATCGATAAAGACAAGGTCGTATTCATTTGCCTCGAGCAGCGAGGGCAAGAGCTCCTCGGCATCGCCCGTATGCAGCGTCACCGGCTTGTCGGAAAAAAGCTCCTCAAGCTCTTCGGCATGCTCGGTGTCGACTTCCACAGTATCAACATGTCCGTCCGAGGCCATTCCCTCGGCAAAACACAGAGCCGAATAACCCGAAAACGTGCCAAGTTCAAGCACGCGTCGCGGTTTAACCAGACGGGTGAGCATCACCAGCAGCCGTCCCTGGATATGGTCGGTACACATACGCGGATAAAGCCGGTGAAGGTGTGTCTGACGGTAGAGCCGGTGCAGTTCGGCCGGCTCGGCATCGATATGGGCCTCTATATAATCTTCTTCGGTAAGCATAAATTTATTATTGACGAACGATTGTTTCTGCCGGAGTACGCACCAGTATCCACATCGCGGCATGCGTAAGGAGCATGAGCACAATCAGAATCCATGTCACTTCGGGGCGGCGCGACGCGCTGCGCCACTCGCAGATTGCTGCGAACATCACATAAACAGGGTAAAACCACAGCCACGTGTCAACGCCGGCATCGGCCTGCCGCGCAGCCGCAAGCATCCACGGATAGGCAACAACGGGCAACGCAGCCAGAACAATGGCGGCACGCGTCCACCAAGACACCGGCCTCAGAGGAGTTTCGATTATGCTCATTCTTTAGTGTTTTTTGCGTTGAGATAAGCCTCTACTGTGTGTTCAATGCCGCGCTCGAGCGAGAAATCGGCATGAAACCCAAAATCGCGCACAGCTTCGTCGACCGAACACTGCCAGTTGCGCTGACGCATGATACGGTATTTGTCGCGGTTGAGCGTCGAAGCCTCGCCTTTTAGAACTCCTATTTTCTCTGCCACATACGAGGCCGCATAAGTGGCCCACAGGGGCAGTTTCACCGGCAAGACCCATTTACCGCCAAGGGCACGGCCCACGATAGCGCGGAATTCCTTCTGCGTATACGAGCGCGGCTCACTGATTATATATTTGCGGTGCACGGTGTTTTCCGATGCAATGGCATCATACATGGCGCCAACAAGGTCTTCTACATATATAAATGTAAGCATCTGCGGCTTAAACCCTACGCTGAAATCGAAGTGATGGTCGATACACTCAATCATCATCAGATAGTCGCGCTCGTGAGGGCCGTAGACACCCGTCGGCCGGAAAATAATCCACGGCAAGCGAGGCGTGGTCTCAAGAAAAGTCTCTGCCTTGATTTTCGAGAGACCATAGCGTGTATTGGGATGCGGAAGGGTTTTGCTGTCGGCCGGACGACCCGATTTTTCATCATAAGGACCCAGGGCGCTGAGCGAACTCATATACAGAAATCTGCGGGGAAGCATATCGAGCTCAAGCAGAGCCGTCACAAAATTGCGCAGGTATAAGAAGTTCACGCGATTGAAATCGAGAAAATTCACGGCTTTAGTCGCGCCGAGATTGTAAATGATATAATCCCAGCCTTGCGGCGACGGAGCCGACTGCTTCAGCGCCTCGGCGAGTGCGTCGGAATCGTCATAATCAAGCACAACAAATTTCAGCGATTCGTCGGTGAGATAACGGCGCGACGTGCTCTCGCGCACAGCCGCATATACGTCGAAACCGCGACGCAGACCCTCGGCAGCGATGAATCCGCCTATAAATCCGCCGGCACCGACTACGAGTAATGTGGGTTTTGTAACTTCTTTCATTGCAGATGACTGATTATTGCCTTTTTATAGCACGCCATAGTCGAGCGCGCGAAGTTATCGGCTGAAAAACGCTTGACGTGACGCTTTCCAAGACCGGCTTTCTTATCATGGAAAACAACACTGTCGAGCAGATGCAGAACGGCATCTGCGCATGCGTCAGTGTCGTCGGGATGAACGTATATGGCACCTTCGCCACCGGCCTCCTCGAGGCACGAACCCGTGCAGGCCACCACCGGAGTGCCCACAGTGAGTGATTCAACAATCGGAAGTCCAAACCCCTCGTAACGCGATGTGTAGAGCGATACCTCTGCGCAGGCATAAAGCGCGGGCAAGTCGGCAAATGGCACATTCGACAGATGTATCACGCGATCCGAGAGGCCGAGCCGCTCGATTTCGCGACGGACTTTGTCGGCATAGGCGCCTTTCATCGAACCCACAATCACAAGTTTTACACGCTCTGGCAACTTGCCGAGGGCACGGACTGTGAGCAACTGATTCTTCCGCGGCTGTACGGTGCCAACCGAGATAATATAGCGCTCCGGCAGACGGTATTTTTCTCTCACGGCCATACGTTTCTCAGTGTCAACAGTCAGCGAAAAAATAGGGTCAATCCCTTGATATATCACATCGATTTTGTCTTCGGCAATGCCGTAGTCGCTCATAAGGTCGCGCTTCGTGCACTCACTGATAGCAATTACACGCGATGCTATACGTGCCGACCGTCCATATTTGAAGTCGTAGAGACGACGGTCGACGGCACTGTAATCTCCGGGGCTGCGCCGCCATATAAGGTCGTGGATAGTAACAACGGATGGGCATATGCCTTTGATTGTAAGCGGCAACTCATTGCTCAGGCCATGATACACAGCCACTTCGTCTTTTCTAAGCTGAAGCGGCAAATCGACCGTCCGCCAGAACGAACGCGTCAGGCCCAGAGCCGGGTGTAGCGTAGGCACAAAAAGCTCTACATTGTCGCGGTCGAGCAGCGGTTTCAGACGCTCGTTTTCCCGAGCCTGAGGCGAATAGAGTCTGAACCGTGCGCCGGGAAATGCGAGCGAGAGAATGTTGACGGCATAACGGCTGTAATTTCCAAGGCCGGTATTGTTGAGCATCGCACGCTTACCGTCCATGCCTATGAGCATGCCCTGCGTTTCCGATATTTTTTTCATTCGCGAAATGAATTAATACCTGTTGAGCAAAGCCTCCACACCCAGACGGTAAGAATCGGCACCGAAGCCGGCCACTGTGCCGCAGCATAAGGGAGCTATCACCGAGCGGTGGCGGAAATCTTCACGGGCATGGACATTGCTCATATGAACCTCGACGACCGGAGCCGGAACCGCGGCAATAGCGTCGGCTATGGCATAGGAATAATGAGTATAAGCCCCTGCGTTGAACACTATGCCGAGGCACTCGGGATCGAAGCCCGCCGTATGAAGCGTGTCGATAAGACTGCCCTCGCCATTATGCTGCTCATGACGAAGCTCAATGGAAGCAAAACGTTCTCTGAGTCCTGCGATTATTGTGTCGAGAGTCTCTGCTCCGTAGATTTCCGGTTCGCGCCGACCGAGCAGATTCAGGTTTGGCCCGTTGAGTATGAGGATGTATCTCATTTCATGTGAACTTTTTCGGTAGGAGGTAAATCGTTGTTGCGGCGATCGACAGCTTCCACAACTTCATGTGCCAGATGTATGAATGACTGTGCCGACATTGTAGGCTCGAGAACAATCGGACGACCCGAATCGGAATGCTCGCCTACCGATGCCACCAGTGGAATGCGTGCCAGCACGGGCACGCCGAATTCGGCGGCAAGCGCGTCGACATTTTTATCTTCGCCGAAGAGGAAATAACGCTCGTCTGGATGCTTCTCAGGAGTGAACCAGGCCATGTTGTCGATAATACCGAGCACAGGAACATTGATTTTCGCATCGCGGAACATTGCGATTCCCTTACGGGCATCGGCCAAAGCCACTTTCTGCGGAGTCGTCACCACGAGTGCTCCGGTGAGGCCGAGAGTCTGCACAAGTGTGAGATGAATGTCGCTCGTGCCGGGAGGCATATCTATGAGGAAGTAGTCGAGTTCGCCCCAGTCGGCCTGCTCTATAAGCTGTTTCAAAGCATTCGACGCCATTGCTCCACGCCATACTGCCGCGCTTGCAGGGTCGATGAGAAAACCGATTGAAAGCACTTTCACACCATAGGCCTCGGCAGGGATGATGAGATTTTTTCCGTTGACCTCGTGCATGTAGAGCTCTTCATTCTCCACGCCGAACATCTTCGGTATCGACGGACCGAAGATATCGGCATCGAGCAGACCCACTTTATATCCTTCGGCAGCGAGTGCAACGGCAAGATTTGCAGCAACTGTCGACTTGCCGACACCGCCTTTGCCCGATGACACGGCAACGATGTTTTTCACGCCGGGCAGCACCGGTTCTTTTTCTACAATGGGAGCGGCTTTGCGTGTGGCCGTTTTAACTTCTACCTCAGCCTCGGGTGCTTTCATACGTATAGCCGCCTCGGCTGTCTTGAGCAGCGAAGCCATGAACGGGTCGGTAGGCTTGTCGAAAATCAGAGTGAACGATACATGATTGCCGTCGATGCGGATATCATCTTCGAGCATATCCATTTCGATTATGCTCTTTCCTGTGCCGGGGTAACGCACTGTGGCAAGAGCATCGGTTATAAGTGAGGGATATAGTGTCATAACTTATGTCTGTGTTTCTTAAACAATCTAACAACAGTCGGCCTGCATCAGTCGACGCAGGTCTCTTTTTCTTCTTCGCCCGGCACATGTCCGCGCGAATAACTGCGATATGTATCAGGCTCGAGGTCGTCGGCGCCGGGCGGTTCCTCAAGCGAGGGTAACAGTCCTGGCCTGAACGACACATATTTTATCGTGAGCCCGCGACCGAGCCATTGCTGCTCGTAATGGGTACGGATATTCAATATCGGGTCGTCGGGCGAGAGTGTCGCATAGAGATCGGAGGTCGACTGCAGCACCTCAAGACCATTGTGTGTCACCATCATCGTTGTGTAACTGTAGAGAAACGGGCTGTCTGTCTTCAGATGTATGAGGCCTCCTGGAGCCAGTACCTTACGGTACATTTCCACAAAGCGCGTGCCGGTGAGGCGTTTGTTCACCTTCTTCATCTGAGGGTCGGGGAAGGTAATCCATATTTCCGACACCTCGCCTGGGGCGAAAAATTTTTCGAGCAACTCGATTGACGTGCGGACAAATGCCACATTTTTCATTTCGTCGCGCATGGCCGCCGTGGCACCGCTCCATATACGGGCGCCCTTGATGTCGATGCCTATGAAGTTTTTGTTGGCGAAGCGTCGGCCGAGACCAACGGTGTATTCGCCCTTGCCGCAGCCGAGCTCAAGCACTATAGGATGATCGTTATGAAAAAATTCTTCATGCCAACGTCCACGCAGCGGAAAATCGTTCTCGCGCACACGGCCAAAAGGATATTGGAGTACGAGCGGATTGTTTTCCAGCTCGGCAAATTTACGAAGTTTGTTCTTTCCCATCGTTTAACGGGCTAATTTAAATATTGCCACAGCAGACGATGCCATGGTACAACGGACTATAAATATATCTGTATCGGTCGACGAGGTGTCGGCATAAGCCACACGCCCCGCGCATTTCATTTTTATAAGAAGCCGGCCGGCAGTATCGAAAAGCTCAAGCGCGGCAATATCGCCTATGCAGCTCTCCACTTCGAGAACCGGACCATTGAAGCGGCATGTGACGCTCTGCAGAGACAAAGCGCCGGGCTGCTCCACACCCGCTTTTCCAACGATCTGGAAATCCTGCCACACCGGTGCCGAAATATAATCGTCGTACAGGTTGTCGCTCACATAGACCCGCACATTCCGACAGTCGACTTCCTCGAAAACATCATCTCCAAGCGAGGGCACCGATGCGGCAGCCTCGACAGTAATGCTCTCCAGCGAGGTCATTCCGGCCATGGCATGGTCTCCGAGACTCACAATAGACGGCGGAAGTGTTATCGACGACAGCGAAGACAAGTCCTTGAGGGCATAGCGACCTATCGAAGCAGTTTCCGACGGCAAGTCGATTGAGCTCAGTGAACTGTTGCCTAAAGCAAAGTAATCGGGCACATTGTTTGCACAGCCCATCGACACATATCCGAGAGCCGGACAGCCAATCAGTGCACCTCTGCCGATAAGGGCCTTGTCTGGAAAGACAAGTGACTCAAGCTCGGCACAGCCCGAAAACGCCATTTCGCCCACAGCGACGAGCGCGGTACTGGTGTCGAGAGACACTTTGGTAATTCCACTGCCGGCATACGCCGAAGCTCCTATGAAGTGCAGTTCTTTTCCGAAGTCAAAGTTTTTTAGAGAGACATCCGCGCGAAAGGCCGATGCTCCCACCGACTTACAGGCGGCGCTACCCTCGACGGCAGTAAGGGCCGGACAGTCGGCATAATCGCCTTCGGCTATTTCCGAAACACCGGCAAGCATCACTTTTTTCAGCTCCGGACAGTTGGCAAAGGCAAATCCTGCGCTCGACGCGCCTCTGATAATCACTGTTTCAAGCAAGGGACATCCGGCAAAAGCGCCGGTGCCAATCGCCGAAACATTGGCCGGTATGTCGACACTCTGCAGGCGCGTACCGGCAAAAGCGAAATCTTCTATTGTCAGGTCTCCGCTCTGCGGAAACACTACCTCTGCAAGATGTGAGCCCGCGAACGTGCCGGCAGGAATGCTGCCGACAAGCCGGCACTCCGACATGTCGAGACTCACCAGCGATTGCAACTCGGCACCTATATAGCTCAGGGCAGCCTCATCGGCCTCGCCCTTGAGGGTAATAGCGGTCTCTTTACGGTCGACATTTTCCAACCCGCCAAGCGAGCCGGAGCTACATGTCACATCAAGTGCAGATGCACTGAGCGACAACACAGACGGCAAAGCCGAAGCAATAACGAGACGGGTAATTATGTTCATATCGCAAAATTACTATTTTTCTGCCGTATAGCAAAGGCATAATCACCCTGCGGACACAAAAACAAGCCCGGTTATCAGCTTTTGTCCGGCTTAGTGTTTTCCCATTTTGCGAGCTCCTTCTTTGCCTTCTCCAATTCGAACTTCGCGCCGGCGATATTGCTATCGCTTAATGCATGGGGCTGGCCATTGCGGATTTTGTCAGCGCGTATTTTTTCATTTTCCCTTATCACGCTTTTATTAAAGTCAATTTTGTCGCGGGCTTCTCTGACATGAGAGTCGATTTCAGATTGCGTCCACGAGTAAGCCATGACATCGGGTGCGGCCGGCGCATTCTGCCGGGCAAGGGCTTCGCGCGCCGTCACATCGGCATCGTCGTTTATCTGCGTCATGGCTACGTCCATGAGCACATTGAAATTGAGCTCGCAGCCCTGACGGCTATATTCGTTATACGTTCCGTATGCCATGCGGATGTGGCGCTCGCGCAGGTCTTGTCCGGGATGTGTGGCGCTGTCGTCAAGGCCGTCGAAAGTGTCAATCACTTTTTCGATGTCAAGGCCCTCGGCGGCAGCTCTGAATCCAACCCATTTGTCGGATATGAGTTCCGACTGCCATGGCGTAATATGTCCTTCGGCATACATGAGCTGTGTAAGCTGATGGGCGATTTCGTGAGTGACCACCAGCGACAGTGTGTCGCCGTCGTGAACGCCGTAACTCATCAGCTCGTTTCGGTCGATACTCATCATGTCGTCGGCCATTGTGGTCGGGTTGCCGGGGCTCACATAAGTACGATGTCCCTCAAACACAAACGCAGGCTCAAGGCCGAAGAAATTGTAAGCGCTCTCCACCGAAGAACTTATCACATCGGACGGCAAGCCATATTCATGGGCCGATTTGAGGAATGACTCCATTGTATATTTATGAAAGGCGTCGCCGGCCATGCCTTGCGAAGCGTCGCCGAGAAAGGTCGGATGAAATTTTGTAGGGTCGAATGATATATCCATTTTTTTGCGGTTTAATTCGGCATATGGTCAGAAACTCGGGCTCATTACAACGTAGTCGAAGAATGTATCGTCCGACGAGCGGCTGTCGTCGGATGACGAATACCGGTCTTCCTCTCCGAGCAGTTCTTTGGTAATGTTTCCGAGTGTGTAGCTTATGCTATATCTCACGTTCTCATAAAATAGGTCGTCTTCTTTCTGAGACTTGACACTCCACATGTCTTTATGCACGATATCATGACCAAGAAATACATAATCTATCCAGTCATAGGCTACAGTCTGCACCCATTGGCCTATATTCATAATGCGAAAATGCTTGTCGGCCAGTTCCTTCAGAGTGTCCATCGAGAGCGACGTCTTAAACTCTTCGTGAATGTCGGTTGCCACAGCCACACCGACATCCGAAAAGGCATCGGCATCAAGCAGGCAATGATTCAGTTTTTTGCCGGTTTCCAAAATCTGCTCGTTGACATATTTCTTATGCATTCTTACGATTTCGGACATCAAATCGTATATCAGCTCCGGATATATTTCGCTCTTAAACCGACGATGACTCTCTGCCTGCAAAATCGGACGGAGAGCATTGCGTAAGTCTACCATTTCGGTTATCGCACGCATTTTGTCGAGGCCTTGCTTCTTCACGTCGGCCCCAAGCAGCAATATCTTTCTTCGACGCTTTTTCACTATCTCCATAAAGATGCCGGAGCTGCATATCTTGCTACTGACCGAAGGACAATCTTCGAGTGCTTTCATCCAGTTGCGGCGCAAGCACTCACTCTTCAGTTCATGCAGCGATGCTCCTGACAGGACTTGCTCCGCAATAGGGTTTTCGGCAATATAGCTCCACACCGAGGCCTGCAGATTCTTCGGCATCGAAAGCAGTGCGGAATTCTTTGTGCTGCCGATAAAGCCCGCGGCGGCAAAAGCGCCATTGCGCTGCATGACACCGTCGACAGCCCGGCAATATTCCAGTATGACATCGCTCTCGTCGAGCTTGCTGAGCAGACCCTTATTGCTCATTTCGCCAAGCAATTTCACATACTCGCCATAATAGGAGTCGGCCACTTCTTCACTCAGACTCAGCACTCCGCGGCTTGCAAGCACCGGAAGCTGCGGAGTCTCGCGATAATGAATCCAGCCATAACAGTCGGAGATATATGTAACGAAGGCGCACAAATCGTTTGCCAAAGCTTTTACGTTCTTGCTGTTCTTCATTTTTAACGTCTCGCCGAATGAATACGACATCTTTTGCCCGGCATTGCGGTCGAAAATATTCCACATCGACAGCATGAAGCTCACTTCTCCCGGAGTTGAGTCATAAGGCGAGACTACAATCATAGGCACATCCTTTACAAAAGAGTGAATATTGCGTGCCTCTATCTCTCCGCATTCTTTCAGACTGTTTGCCCAGCAATCTTTAAGCAAAACAACATTGTGACCTCTTGCGGCAGTGAGATAACTGGATGTATATTCGAATACCGACTCCTGCAAGGCGTCCAACAGTTTATTCGTCTCCTTGTCGGCACCCGGCGCCACAAGCAGAAAACAAGGCTGACGCTCTGCCGTGTCAATCATTTCGTCGGGCAGCAGCGAGAGCGAGCCGCGCAGCGCAACCGGCGGCACATTCAGAGGCCACTTTGTGTAAGCTTCTATCTGCTCGGCGATTATGCCGAGGTTTTCGGCATTGCCACGGCGCTGCTGCTCAAGAACGAACGCATGCATTTTTCGGTCGGACTCGAGTCGCTCGCGATACATGGCGCCCGAGAGCTCGAGCATCCTTTTCTGAGCATCTTTCTGTGCCACCTTTCTATACTCTTCCATCTTCGTCGCAGCAGATTTGCTTACCGCAGCAGCGGCGAAATTGATGCCTATGATAACGATTGCAGAGGTAATCGGGTCCATACTATTTCATTATGTATTTGAAGTCCGACATCAATAGTGTTTTTTCGACCACACTGTATGCCTCGGCCACATCCTTGCGAATTTCAGGTGATTCGATAAGAGTATCTACCGTTGAAGCCATACCGAACGGCGAGCCCGAAAGCATACTTTTGGCAATGTCGCCGGCCAACGATGCCGACGCATAAAGCAGGTCGCAGGCATCGGCATAATTTCCGGCTGTCGCCGACTTGCAGTCGAAGCAACGACACACCGTAAAATTATTGTTGCCGGTCCTTATCGACCACGTGGCGATGTCTACCATAAATCTGCCGTCGCATTCGTTGAGAAAAAGCACCACGCTTGGTATGCCCTGCATAACGTAATACAGGTTCATCACATCGCTGAGCATACTCCGGCTTTGCTGGAGCCATGCGCCGATAAACGACGTAGAGTAGACGGAGTTTCCGGCCGCCGAAGCTTTGACTCGGTCGCGCAGGTCTTTGCACACTCGTCCGTAGTTTTCTTTTACCTGCATGCCGAAGACACTCGCTGCCTTCTGCAGGGCCGGCGTCCATGCCACGAGCAATTGCAGCCGCATATTGTCGGGCGAGGAGCTTTCTAACAGCGCCGCTCTCAGCAGATCAAGACTGTTTATCGTCATTGAGAACTGGTTTTGCCAGAAACGCTCACAGAAATATTTGAAAGCCTGCTGCTCGCGCATATTGGCAAACTGCCGGCGGCTGTTCTCCACCTGAAAAGCGATATTCTCGCTATACGAGCGCCGCAAATACTCCAGCTCGAGCTCATATTTATCGCGGTCGAAGCTATCACTCAAGGCTTCGGCCTTCAGCTGCTTTATTTTCTTGCTAACATCGTTTTTATTGACAAGACTCATGAAAAAATTATAGGCCGAGAAGAGAAGTGCAAAGAATGGCACTGCTCCGTGCTTGCCATTTGTTTCCACGCCTTGTTTAATCAATTCGTCCATAGTATCCGATAGTTACAGTTATTTTGTTCACCCGGTTTTGTCTTCCGATGGTTTCTTTATAAATAAAGACTGCGCAAATCACAGCTTGCTCGCACCCGTGGCTCACAGACCTGAAAAGGGCACCTGCGCATGGCCGGAATGTCAATTGCAAAGTTAATAATTTTCACCAATCCCGACGCCTGAGCGTGTAAAAATAGAAAGTATGCCTTCCTGAACCTACACAACTATGGCTTTGCCAACAGAAGCCGTGCCGGCCCGGTATTATCGTGAATAAAGCAAAAAAAATCGTTAAATCTTTGCAGATTGGCAAAAAAGGGGTAACTTTGCAGAGTTTTTCACGCCATATCAAAAATGGGAAAGTACACGGCATTTAAATTACCGCTCAAGAGCCTCGGTGTCGGCACTCATGAATTTGAGTACCACCTCGACAAGCAGTTCTTCGTGAATATGGAAAGCTCCGACATTCACGATGCAGACCTCAGTGTACATCTCACCGTGCAGTACAACGGCGACATCTACAACCTCGACTTCCACATCACAGGCGAAGTAGTGCTGATTTGCGACCGCTGTCTCGACGACCTCCACTACCCCATCACCGCAAGCTACCACATCGTGGTGAAATATGGCGAGGACTACAACGACGACAACGACGAAGTGCTCGAAATTCCAGAGACAGACAACACGCTCAACGTCGCCTACATGATTAAAGACACCGTCGAGCTCGCCGTGCCGATGAAACACGTGCATCCTCTGGGCAAATGCAACCGCCAGATGAGCGCAATGCTCAAAAAGCATCGCGCCACCTCGGGCGACGAAGATGCCGAAATGGAAAACGAGCTCATCGACGAAATTGACAACATTGACGCCCAAAGCTCTGCGGAAGGCAACTCCGACCCCAGATGGGATGCCCTGCGTAAGCTCTCGGCCGACGATAATATCACTGAATAAAAAACCATAGAATAAAAAAGCAATGGCACATCCTAAACGCAAGCAATCCAAGACCCGCACTGCAAAGCGCCGTACTCACGACAAGGCCGTAGCGCCCACTCTGGCTCTCTGCCCTAACTGCGGTGCATGGCATATCTACCACACCGTATGCGGCGAATGCGGCTACTACCGCGGCAAGCAGGCCATCGTTAAAGACGCAGCTCTCTGATTTTTAACAACCCTGCACAAAGCTCCGCTGCGCGGGCTTCGATAACGCAAAAGCTTTCCTTGCGCCGTCTGTAATCGCTTCATTTCGGAGAACACGACGGCATAAGGATTACTTTTGTACCCGTCATCTACGCGCAGTTTTTCTTTTTTTCTTCAAGCACCTGTAAAAACCATATAAAAATGCTCCACGCTCGTATTGCAGGCATCGCCTCATATCTGCCGGATGATATCCTCGACAACGACATGCTGTCGAAGATGGTCGACACCAACGACGAGTGGATTACCACTCGCGTAGGTATCAAAAAACGCCATATTCTCAACATGCCGGGTGCCGGCTCTTCATATCTGGGTATTAAGGCTGTAGAGAAGCTTCTGCACGACTACAACCTCAACCCCGACGATATCGACGTTCTCATCTGCGCAACATCAAACCCCGATTACCGTTTCCCCTCTACCGGCTCGATAATCTGCGAAGGCGCAAATTTACGTCACGCCTACTCTTACGACATGGAAGCTGCCTGCGCCGGCTTTATAGTCGCCCTTCAGGAGGCACGCGCATATATCTGCTCGGGCATTTACCGCAAAGTTGTGGTAGTATGCACCGAGAAGATGTCGTCTATGGTCAACTATCAGGACCGCTCCACCTGCCCGCTCTTCGGCGACGGTGCAGCAGCTGTGCTTGTCGAACCCACCGAGGATGAGAACTCGGGCATCATCGACGCCGTTTTCCACGTCGACGGCACCGGACGCGACCACCTGCTCATGAAAGGCGGCGGCTCGGCACATCCTGCCACCCAGGAGACTCTCGATGCAGGCTGGCATCTGCTCTTTCAGGACGGCCGCGCCGTGTACAAGCACGCTGTGACAAACATGCTCACATCGACACTCGATGTAATGGCCCGCAACAATCTCTCGGCCGACGATGTGGCATATCTTATTCCCCATCAGGCCAACCTCCGTATCATCGAAGCTGTTGCCGACCGTGCCAAATTCCCTATGGACAAGGTTCTCGTAAACATCGAGCACACCGGCAACACATCGGCAGCCTCGATTCCTATCTGTCTCGACGAGTACAAAAACAAGCTCAAAAAAGGCGACAAACTCGTGCTTACCGCTTTCGGTGCCGGTTTTACCTGGGGAGCAATGTATCTCATCTGGGACCTTTGAGCCTAACGCACAATTTATCATCATACAAAACCCGTCGCCGTCGTTCCGACGTTTGCGTCGGGTTTTTTGTTTCAACTTTCGCGGCTCACGAGTCGTTATATCTGTAAGCGCCAAGGCGCGACTTACAACCAACAACAAGACATAGCCAACATGGACACCAATAAGACAAGCGAGGGCCAGCTTCCCTCTCCCACTCCGGCCGAAGAGAACACGCCAGCATATAAATCAGGATTCGTAAACATCGTAGGAAACCCCAACGTGGGCAAGTCCACGCTAATGAACGACCTCGTGGGCGAGCGAATAAGCATAATCACAAGCAAAGCCCAGACAACACGTCACCGCATTATGGGCATCGTAAATGCACCCGATTACCAGATTGTATTCTCCGACACCCCGGGTGTGCTCAAGCCTAAATACAAGATGCAGGAAGGTATGCTCGCATTCAGCCAAAGCGCCCTCACCGATGCCGACATTCTGCTTTATGTAACCGACGTTGTCGAAGACCCAACGAAAAACGAAGACTTCCTCGCCAAAGTGGCTAAAGAGAAAATTCCCGTGCTGCTGGTAATCAACAAAATCGACCTCCTCAAAGACCAGGCAGCACTCGAAGCCATCGTGAACCGCTGGCACGAACTGCTGCCCGCCGCCGAGATATTCCCCACTTCGGCAAAAGAACACTTCAACGTTTCGGCTCTGATGAAACGCATTCTCGAACTGTTGCCCGCAGGAGAGCCTTACTTCGGCAAAGACGCACTCACCGACAAGCCGGCACGATTCTTCGTCACCGAAATCATCCGCGAAAAAATTCTTCTCAACTACGACAAGGAAGTGCCCTACTCCACCGAAGTTATAGTTGAGAAATTTGAAGAGAAAGACAACGCAATTCACATAATGGCAGTGATATACGTTGAGCGCGACAGCCAGAAAGGAATTCTCATCGGTCGTCAGGGCTCGATGCTGAAACGCGTAGGCACCGAGGCCCGCAAGGATATTGAAAAATTCTTCGGAAAGAGTGTATACCTCGAACTCTTCGTCAAAGTAGAACCAAACTGGCGCAACCGAGAGAACAAACTCCGCCAGTTCGGATACATCGAATAATTCTCACGAGGCATCCCGGCCTCTATTAACCATTAAAAGCACCGGTCAGATACCGGTGCTTTTGCAAATGCCGTCTTTTTTGGTTAATTTTGCAAAAACAAACGAATAAAGCACTATGGGACAACTCGTAGCCATTGTCGGACGACCCAACGTGGGCAAATCGACACTTTTCAACCGCCTCACCCAGACTCGCACGGCCATAACAAACGCCGAGGCAGGCACAACCCGCGACCGCCAGTATGGCAAAGTAGACTGGAACGGCAAAGAATTCTCAATCGTCGACACTGGCGGCTGGGTAGTTAATTCCGAAGATATTTTCGAATCTGAAATAAACAAACAGGTAGAACTCGCCATCGAGCAAGCCGACGTAATTCTTTTCGTGGTAGATGCCATGAACGGAGTCACCGACCTCGACGACCACGTGGCCGAAATACTGCGTAAGTCGCGTAAACCGGTTGTTCTCGTGGCCAATAAGGTCGACTCCAACGAATGGGTCTACAACGTGCCCGAATTCTATTCGCTCGGCCTCGGCGACCCATATCCGGTATCGGCCATAAGCGGCTACGGCACCGGCGACCTGCTCGACGAAGTACTCAAAAAGATGCCCGAACACGGCGCCGACGAAGAAGAGCAGCTCGAAGACCTCCCCAAGTTTGCAATTGTCGGACGACCCAATGCCGGTAAATCATCGCTCATCAACGCCTTTATCGGTGCCGAGCGTCACATAGTCACCGATATTGCCGGCACTACCCGCGACTCGATTTACACGCGCTACTCAAAATTCGGCTTCGACTTCTATCTGGTCGACACCGCCGGCATCCGCAAGAAAAACAAAGTAAACGAAGACATAGAATACTACTCGGTAATCCGCTCGATACGCGCCATCGAAGCCTCCGACATATGTATACTCATGATTGATGCAACACGAGGCATTGAGTCGCAGGACGTAAACATTTTCTCTCTCGTTCAGAAAAACAAGAAGGGCCTCGTGGTAGTAGTCAACAAATGGGACCTCGTGCAAGACAAGTCGGTTGCCGCCATAAAGCACTACGAAGAAGCCATTCGCAACCGCTTTGCTCCCTTCACCGATTTTCCTATTATTTTCACATCTGCTCTCACCAAGCAACGAATCTACAAAGTGCTTGAAACTGCACTCGACGTATACAACAACCGCAAGCGCACAGTGCCCACATCGCAGCTCAACAACGTGATGCAGGAAGATATCGCCGCATATCCGCCGCCAAGCAACAAGGGCAAGTTTGTGAAAATCAAATATATTACCATGCTCAAAGGTTCGCAGGTGCCTACTTTCATTTTCTTCTGCAACCTTCCTCAGTGGGTAAAAGAACCATACCGCCGCTATCTCGAAAACAAAATACGCGAACACTGGAATTTCACCGGAACGCCTATCAACGTGTTCATGCGCGAAAAATAACAGACCGCAATGCTGCCGTAAAAAAAAGAGACCCCTCGACGAGGTCTCTTTTTTTTCGATTAAGCGGCGCGGCAGTGTCTGTTAGCAAAACAAAGCAGCAAAAAGAGGACACCTCTGTCGCAGAGGCATCCCCCTGTCACGCTTAATTAATAATATGAGATAGCGCGTTAGTCTATAGGTTCATCCGCTTCGTACCCACCCATTTCGCGGATTGCATTCTTAAGCATGACGTACTGCTGAAAGAGATGATTCACAGGCACTTCGCCTTGCGTATAGTCGTGCATAGGACTCTTGAGGAAGAAGCTCAGGAAACGCTGTATGCCATAGCGGCCGGCACGGGCAGCAAGGTCGCTGAGCAGTACGAGATCAAGACAAAGAGGTGCGGCGAGAATCGAGTCGCGGCACAAAAAGTTTATTTTTATTTGCATCGGATAACCCATCCAACCGAATATATCGATGTTATCCCAGCCTTCTTTGTTGTCATTGCGAGGAGGATAGTAGTTGATGCGCACCTTGTGATAATATCCGTTGTGGTCGTTTCCCTCGCCGCCACAGTTTACACCATAAAGATCGGGCTGCTCTTCAGGAACGAGAATCGACTCAAGTGTCGAAAGCTTCGACACTTCTTTGGTGCGGAAGTTGGCCGGCTCATCGAGCACAAGGCCGTCGCGGTTGCCGAGAATATTGGTAGAGAACCAACCGTTCAGACCAAGGCATCGAGTGCCGATAATAGGAGCGAAGCCCGATTTCACGAGGGTCTGGCCGGTCTTGAAGTCCTTGCCGGCAATAGGCATCTTAGTCTTTTCGGCAAGCTCCCACATGGCAGGGATGTCGACAGTCGTATTGGGAGCTCCCATAATGAAGGGCGCGCCTTCGGCAAGCGCAGCGTAGGCATAGCACATCGAGGGAGCGATATGCTCTCTGTCATCGGCCTTCATTGCTTTCTCGAGATCGGCAAGAGTATTGTGCACATTCTCATCGACAGGCACATATACTTCGGTCGACGCAGCCCAAAGCACTACCACTCGCTCCACGCCATTCTCACGCTTGAAATTGCGAATATCCTCGCGCAGCTGCTCTACAAGCTCCCAGCGAGTGCCGGTCTTCACATTGTCGCCATCGAGGCGCGAGGCATAGTTGTGGTCGAATGCGGCAGGCATAGGCACAATCGCCTTAAGCTCGTCGGCAACAGGATTTATATCGCGCTCCTTGAGCACTTCGGCATTGACAGCAGCCTCGTAGGCATTGGCCGGATATACGTCCCATGCGCCGAATACGATATCGTTGAGGTCGGCGATAGGTACGATGTCCTTATAGCGAAGATACTTTTTGTTTTCGCCCTGTCCGACACGTATTTTATCATACTGCGTCATAGAGCCCACTGGCTTTGCAAGACCCTTGCGCGCCATGAGCACGCCGGCCATGAATGTGGTAGTGACCGCTCCGCAGCCAACTACCATGACACCAAGCTTACCTTGTGCCGGTTTTACATTAGAATAACTCATTTTTCTGACTTCTATTTTATTTTTTCTATACCTTTTTCTTT
>RYWL01000034.1 GCA_003979155.1 Muribaculaceae bacterium | reverse complement strand
CTCTATGGAAGTGGCGTGTGTTGGCAAATCAATGTCCGAAATAGTTGAGCAAAAGTTCAATCACCTCGGGGGTGGAAAGAATCTTGAGTTTGTGGGCGTCTTCGATATCCATCACCTCGTAGCAGATGTCGTCGGCAGCCTCCACAATGTAGACCAGCGGATGGCGAGCATAGCGCAGAGGCTCATTGTCGCCCGACAGGCGCTTGATGCCGAGCTCTTCGGCCACACGCACATAATCTTCTTTCTCCGATGTGAAGAAACCGAATTTTCCCTTTGTCGACAGACTGGACTCAAAAGGATACTTCACAATCGAGGCAAGAGTGGAATATGTCATTGCAAAGCCGCCCTTGCGCCGGCCCTTGAACTGATGAGTGAGCAGACGGAATGCATTGGCGTTGCCCTCGAAGCGCGTAAGGTCGAACCACTGCGCTTCGGTGAAACTGCCTCTCAGACGCAGGCCGGCACCTTCGCTGAAAAAGGTGCCGATGGCTTTTTCGCCCGAGTGGCCGAAGGGCGGATTGCCCAGATCGTGCGCCAGACACGCTGCGGCCACTATATCGCCCAAATGGTCGAAATGCTCGGAGACATGATTTCCGTCGGCGTATTTCTGACGCAGGGCAAGAGCTATGTTGTCGGCCATTGATTTGCCAACACACGCCACTTCCATAGAGTGAGTGAGACGGTTGTGAACGAAAATGCTGCCCGGAAGCGGGAACACCTGTGTCTTGTTTTGCAGTCGGCGGAAAGGCGACGAGAAGACAAGCCTGTCGTAATCGCGGCGAAAATCTGTTCGCGTGCGGTTTTTCTTCGGGTCGTGATAATCTTCGAGACCGAAACGCTTGTCGTTTATAAGCGTAGTCCAGTTCATCTTCTCCATATTGTTCCGGTTTTATTATTCTTCTTTAGCCTCCACATTCGCTATCGCCCGTATCAGCTCGAGGCGGTTGGCCGATTTCTTGAGTATCTCGAAGCGATACGGAGCAATTAGCACACACTCGCCCTGCGCCGGTATTGTGCCGGTAGTATGCAGAATATATCCTGCAAGGGTCTGATATGCGTCGTCTTCGGGAATGTCGAGGTCGAAACGCTCGTTTAATTCCGCTATTTCACAGCGGCCCGAGAACTCAAAGACACCGGGCTCGGTCTCGCGTGCAGTGAGGCGCGAGTTGTCGTGCTCGTCTTCTATATTGCCGCAAATTTCCTCCATGAGGTCTTCGAGAGTGAGCATGCCGGCCGTGCCGCCGAACTCGTCGATGACCACAGCAATAGAGCGCTTCTGTGTGAGCAGGCGCCGCATCATAACGTTTGCGAGCATATTCTCGGGAGTATAAAGTACCGGCTTGATTTGCGCTTTCCAGTCAATCGACGGGTCGAAGAGCTCGCTCACATGTATATAGCCGATAATCGAATCAATGTCATCGCGGTATACAATCACTTTCGAACGTCCGGTCGACGTGAAGATTGCCGCGAGCTCGTCGCGCGACACCGTGTCGATGTTGACGGCGACTATCTCGTTGCGCGGTATCATGCAGTCGCGCACGTGCGTCGATGAGAAATCGAGGGCGTTGCGAAATATTTTCACCTCATTGTCGACTTCCTGCTTTTTCTCCTCCATGTCGTCGATTGTCTCTTCGATATAATCGTTGAGCTCGCCCACCGAAAGCATGCGCATGCGCTTGTCGGGGTCTTTTATACCGGCCAGACGCATGAGCATACGCGAGAGCCACGAGGTAAAGACCGATACAGGATAAAGTATCACATAGAAAACCGCAATGGGAAGCGCCATTATGCGGAACGAAGTATTGGGATTGATTCCAAACACCGTTTTTGGAAAAAACTCTCCGCAGAGCAATATTATGAAAGTCGATATAATCGTCTGACCCAAAAGGACAAAAAACTCGTTGGGATACAGCTCTTCGAGCATCGGCTCTATAAGAGCGGCGGCGCCGATACCGTAGATAACAAGCACAACGTTGTTTCCCACAAGAATCGTGGAAATGAAGAGGTCGGAGTTGGAGTAAAAACGGTTGATAATTCTGGATATGAATCCGCCACGGTTTACATCGAGCTCGAGACGTACGCGGTCAGAGGTTACGAAAGCCATTTCGACACCCGAAAACAGTGCCGACAACAGCAATGAGACTATAGTGATTATAATCCAGACATCCATTGTTATAGTTTTTTTGGGGGAACAGGTTTACGCGGTGCGGCTTTCACTTCGAGAGGAGCGGCAGTCACTTCTTGAGGCGAAGCCGGAGTCGGGGCTGCTTCAGCACTGTGCCGTGCACTTGCCGACGCACGCACACGCGGCGACCGCGCCGCCGTAGCCGTATCGGCCACAGTATCGGTTCGCCGGCCTTGCTCCGATGTCATGCCTTCGGTTGGAAGAATGGCCGTAGGACGGTTTACTGTATAATACAACATATTCTGGTCGCTCTCGAAGCCGTAGCCCTCGATAATGCGCTCGGTGCGGACGATATGTATAAAACTGTCGCTGTACACCTTGCGCGAATTCTGATCCCAGAAAAGCTGTTCGGTGAGGAAGCTGTCACGCTCGGTATTCACCATTACTACATTTCCGTCGAGCCTCCACAGCCGCTTGCGCGAGAAGTATATGGCAGAGTCGCACACCACGTGGGCCGCAGGATTGAGGTCGCGGTCATACTGCTCGAGATAAAGCCCCACCGGGAAACGCCAGAACGGCTCTTCAGCATCCTCGAACATCTGCCACACGTCGGCCGTAATATGATACTTCGTATATCCCGAGTCGCTTATAAATGTCGACACGTCGGTTGTGGCCATTGTAGGCACGATTGTTCCGTCGCCTACATTCGGCACATAGTGCTGCTGTTCTTCCTTTTTGGGCATAAGCAACCATGCTACAATCCCCGCCGCGGCTATAGCGGCGAGGATTATACGCATCGCAAGTCTTGTGCGACTGTTCTTTTTGCCCATAGGCGTATCAGTAAATCTTACGCTGGTTGAACCACATCTCGTTGAAGTTGATACCGAGTGTGATATTGATATAGTTTTCTTTTATCAGAGGATTGGGATGAGCCTGACGGTGCATATACTCCACGCCGAGATTCACAGTAGTTTTAAACGTGGGCACAGGGAAGCCGAAGCCGGCCGACAGAGAGTACTGGCGCAGGCTGTTGCCGGCAATACGCATATAGTCGTCGCAGTAGTTGGCACCGATACGATACGACACGCGTTTGAAATAGCTGCCGCGGAAGTCGGGGGTATACTGAACGCCAAAAGCATATTTTGTGCGATCGACGTAGTCGAAGTTAAGGAAGTCGCGGTACTTGGCCTTGCTCCAGGGCTGATAGGTGTAGTCGAACTCTATCATAAGTTTACGACGGAACTCATAGTTGATACCGGCGCCCCATGTCTCGGGCAAGGAATAGCTGCCCTGAAGTTTGTGTTCGTCGCTGTACTCGGGAGTCGATTCGTTGGCAGTGTCGTAGTTCACGCTACGGCCGGTACCATGGAGCGATTTTCCGGGGCTGTAAGTAAGGCCCAAGGTAAGACGGTCAATCTTGTTGAGAAGAAGCGAATACTGCAGACCGAAATTCAGGCGGTAGTCGCGCACAATCATCTGGCGCTGGAAGAGGGCGCTTTGGGTCGATGTAACCTGTGCATATGTCTCGTTGAGGATTGTACCGAAAAGATATGATATATTAGCACCGACAGTGAAGCCCTTGAAAGGCTCGCCGGCTACGCCTGCATATAGCTCGTTGAGGCTGCCCGAGCCCTGACGCGAATCAATACCGTTGTCTATCTTGCTGCCGAACGAATAGCCCACCGACGAGAAAGGCAAAAGGCCGATTGAAGCGCCTACACGTTTACATATAGGAAACTGCATGGTCACATAATCGAGGCCGCCGCCGAAGTTGGAGTCTTTTACCGTATTGTTGTCTATCACTTCGGTCTGCTTGAGCGATGTTACATCAAGACCCATGTCGAAGAGGAATGTGAGCGAGTCTATCGCGGCATACGACGCGGGATTCATGGCGTTTATCTGGCGGCCGGAGCGCATTGCATAGCCCACTCCGCCCATAGAGCGCTGTGCCGAGGTTGCACCGTCGCGCAAAATGCCGAGGCCATACGACGAATAAGGAGTCATGGTGCCGTTCTGTGCCTCAAGCGACAGAATCGATGTGAGAATGATGGCGAGAGCCGCTGTAAGCCTGCTAATTTTCATCTTTTATAATGCTGTAAAGCCCCCGGTGTACAAGATAGGGGTCGTGTATGAATTCAAATGTGATAATGTTCTTGCTGATAAGAAGCTGAGCCGAACCTCCGGTAAGTACGGCGAGAGTGTCGTCGCCGGCTGCACGGTGATAGTATTCGAGCTCGGCACAGAGTCCGCGCACGGCACCGCTGCGCATTGCCTCGGCGGTAGTGTCGCCCCACAGCGGCACTGCGCCTTTGTCGGGGTCGACTGCCGGAAGAGCGTCGGTAAATGCCGCCAAAGCACGCAGACGAAGATGCACGCCCGGCGCTATGTTTCCGCCGCGGTAAATTCGGCCGGGAGCAACATAGTCGTAGGTCACAGCCGTGCCTATGTCGGAGACGAGCAGCGGACGGCGGTCGCCGGCAAGCTCGAGTGCGCCCAATACGGCGGCAATGCGGTCGGCACCTAAGGTGTCGGGAGTGCGGTAGTCGATTTTCAGATTCAGCGGGGTGCTGGCGCTGAGGTCGACAAGACGCGGACACAGATTACGGAGCGACTCGAGGTCTTCCGACCTGTCGCTTTTCACCACAGTGCAATATACGGCCGCTTTCACTGCCGACAAAGGCAGATTCTCAAGGCTGCATATCTGTGCTGCGACATCTCCGGCCGGAAGGCTCTCGTCGCCTTTGGTGGCAGCGATTATTGAGCCGTCGGGTTTCCACAGAGCGGCTTTTATAGCCGTGTTGCCGCGGTCGATGGTGAGTTTTAAGTCCATAACGGGGCAAAATTAGTAAATTACAGTCAAAAAGGCCTAAATTATGCCTTTATTAAATGTTAAAACGACTGTAAAGCGATATAATTACGAACGGTCGAGGCCCTGGGGCACCTCGTGACGCAGTTTGTAGCTGTTGCGGATTTTCTCGAAGTCTTCGGGATGCGCTTTCACGGCATCGCTCTCGGGCATGGGATTGTAAGAAGCCAGAAGGTCGGCTTTGCTCACGCTCACTGCCGGAGCCGGTGGCAAGGGGGCGTCGACTGTCACACGCGGAAGCATGAAGAATGTTGTTATCGCATCGAGGGCGACTTGTGAGGCGCGTATTTTGCCTTCCTGCGAATATCCGGCGATATGCGGTGTGGCGATGTCGGCCAGGGCGAGAAGGTCGCGGTCTATCGCGGGCTCGTTTTCCCAGCAGTCGACAACGAGACGGCTCACCCTGCCCTGCTTGCGGGCTTCGATGAGAGCCTTTGTGTCGGTAACGGCGCCGCGGGCCGAATTTATGATAATGGGCATACGGCGGCATTTGCCGAAAAATGTCTCGTCGGCCATATGATATGTCGGATAAGAGCCGTCTTTGATGAGCGGTGTGTGGAAAGTGATGATGTCGGCTTTTGCCGCAATGGTATCAAGATCGACCCACTGGTCGCCGCCCTCTGCCTCCCTACGCAAAGGGTCGCACAGAAGCACCGGCATATCGAAAGCTTTGGCCCACTGCTCCACTATGCTGCCAACGTGGCCCACGCCAACTATGCCCAGGGTATAGGAGCCCAAAGGTCGGTTGATAAGCTGCATGATTGAGGCAAATACATATTGCGCCACGGCGGGAGCGTTGCAGCCGGGAGCGTTCACCACTGTGATATTGCGCTCGCGGCAATAATCAGTATCGATATGGTCGGTGCCTATTGTGGCCGTGGCGATGAGTTTCACTTCCGACTTTTCGAGCGCCTGGCGCGAACAGATATTACGCGTGCGGATAATCATGCCGTCGGTCTCGCGCAGCAGCGCGGGAGTCACTTCCTCCGGTTCGAGATACTTTATCGTGGCATAAGGGTCGAGCAGCCCCTGTATATAGGGTATGTTCTTGTCGGCGACAAGTCTTATAAAACTATTTGGCATGCAAATATGGCGGCGTATGCCGCAAGAAGAATGAATACTGGGATAAATGACTTCTCTCCCTTGTGGGTAGAGAAGTAATGGGTGATTTCCATAGCCGCGCAATAGTTGAGCAGCGGCACGTAGGACAATATATTACGATAGTCGATGCAGGCAGCCGCCATAGTGAAAAGGGCTGTGAGCGTAAATGATCCGTTTATGGCGCGGGCACGGGCGTTGTAAGCGATTGTCTTGAGGAGATTGAGCACATAGCACAGCATCATCGCCACGACCGTAACTCCCATTGTCACGAGCAGATACAGAGTATCTTCGCTGCCTATCTCGGAGAGTATGCTCGTAAGCCGGGGGAGCGACACGTCGTGCGGCTCTATGAGGCCGAAGCCGAGCATGAGCCACCAGGGCGTAATCAGACCCATTATTGCGGCCAGAACCGAACGCAGATTGAAAACGCGCATCTGTCCCAGGCCGATAAGAAATACCGGAATGAACAGCGCGAAGCAATACTGCGTGGCCGTGAATGCCGACAGCAGCAGAAATATGACAAAGACATGCCTCGTGAGCATCGGCTGCCGGAAACACGGGAAGAGAGACATCTGGCACAGCGGCACTACAATGGCAAGTATTGTACCTGTATAGAACTGCGTGAGCAGGTCGGCCGTAGCAAGCTGCATGGCAGCGAAGAGCGCTATGTAAAGATATGTATACGAGCGTAGTACGTTGTAAATTTTATTGAGGAGCAGCATTATGAGCGCCGTAACAGCAGCTCCGGCAAGGCCGGCGACAAAATCGACCGACGGGTCGGGTAGCCATTGGTTGGCCGACGGAAAAGCCAGACCGCGGTCGCCGGCCACAGGCATACACAGCCCCGTGAAGTAATATGCGCAGGCGCAGACCAGCACAACAAAAGTCACCCCGAGACTGAAGCCCCGGGAGTGAATCATTCGTGTGAGAATGGTCGCCTTCATCAGCGCTATCCTACAGCAGGTCTTTGCCTATATCGCGACGATAGTACATGCCGTCGAAGTGCAGGCCTTCGAGAGTTTTGTACGACCGGGCAGCGGCATCTTCTATGCTGTCGCCATACGATACGGCGGCGAGCACACGGCCTCCTGAGGTGAGAATCGTGCCGTCGGCACCCTCTTTGGTACCGGCATGGAAGATTACCGATTCGTCGGGATTGAGTATGCCTGAGATTACTTTGTTTTTCTCATAAGCTTCGGGGTAGCCGCCCGACACCGCCATGACGGCCACAGCCGTACGCGGGTCTTCTTCGAGCGCCTCCACGGTGAGATTGCCGGCGGCAGTCTCCACGAGCACGGGCAGAAGGTCGGATGCGATGCGTGTCATCACCGATTCTGTCTCGGGGTCGCCCATGCGTACGTTATATTCAATCACATAAGGATTGTCGCCGCACTTTATAAGACCCAGGAATATGAATCCGCGGTAGTCGATGTTTTCGCTGCGCAGGCCCTCGAGAGTGGGACGTATGATGCGCTCGTCGACTTTAGCCATGAATTCGTCGTTGCAGAACGGCGGCGGACAAACACTGCCCATGCCACCGGTGTTGAGGCCTGTGTCGCCCTCGCCTATGCGTTTGTAGTCTTTGGCCGGCGGAAGCACCAGATAGCGGCCCGTGCCGTCGGTGAGCACGAAGACAGAGCACTCTATGCCGGAGAGGAATTCCTCAATGACAACTTTAGCCGAGGCGTCGCCAAACTGGCCGGCGAGCATCGTGCGCAGGGCTTTCTGTGCCTCTTCGAGGCTGTCGATTATGAGCACGCCCTTACCTGCGGCAAGACCGTCGGCCTTGAGCACATAGGGCGCACGGAGTGTCGACAGAAAGCGATTGCCCTCCTCTACAGTCTCCGACGTAAATGTGGCGTATCGAGCAGTGGGTATATTGTAGCGCTCCATGAAGTGCTTGGCAAAGTCTTTGGAGCCTTCGAGAGCTGCGCCGTCGCGGCCGGGACCGACGATAAGGAGCTTACGGCCATCTTTTTGAGCTTTATCGGTGAGAGCCTCGCGTATGCCGAGAACGAGCGGGTCTTCGTTGCCTACGACAACAAGATTGATATCGTGCTCGCACACTGCAGCGTAAACGGCATTGAAATCGGTGGGATTCAACGACAGGTTGGTGCCGTAAACGCCGGTGCCGGCATTGCCGGGGGCGATGAAAAACTTGCCCATGCAGGGGCTTTGGCTCAGTTTCCAGGCTATTGCGGCTTCGCGACCGCCGCTGCCGAGCAGAAGCACGTTAACAGTTTTCATTATATTCTTTGTTTATCGTGATTTACTTATCGTTTTCGCCCGACTGTCCGGGACGGTCTTTTTTACGCACACGCCACGCCGGACGGTTGACAACTATTTCGTTTTCTGCCGATATCTGGGGCTTGCGTCCTATAGTGCTCAAATCGAGCGGTCGGCGCTCTTTGCGCTCACGCGATGCAAAATCGTCGCGCCTGGTATGCGATGCAGCCTTGTCGCCACGGCGTTCGTAGCCCCCCTTGCGCTCTTTGTTGCGGTCGTCGCAATCTTTGTCGCGGTCAAAGCGGGGTTTGCGGCCGTCGCGATCTTTGTCGCGGCCAAAGCGGGGCTTGCGGTCGTCGCGCTCATTGTCGCGTGTAAAGCGAGCCTTGCGCTGTGCGCGGCGCTCTTTGGGTGTGGGATTTTCGGCACGCTCGGCCTTGATGCTGCCGCCGGCGGCTCTGAAAGCATCTTTACGGCCCTCGAAAATCACATACTCACGCAACTCGCAGTCGAGACCGCCATTGTTGAGTGCGATTTTCTGCGAAGGAGCAAGGCCGATATGATGGAAATACACATCCTCATAGCCGATAATCCACGCGTGATATCCGGTGAAGACATGCTTGAGCACCTTGCCTATAGTATCGTAGAGGCCATCCATATCGTCGGAGCTTATACGACGCCCGTAAGGCGGATTTGTCACAAGCACACCACCGGGCTGAGGTGCTTCGCTCCAGTCCTCAATAGGTTTTACTTCAAAGGTGATATATTTGTCGAGAGCCGCACTGCGTGCGTTGGCACGCGCTATGTCGATGGCCTGGCGATTGATGTCACAGGCAACAATGGGCACGTTCACCTCTCGCTCATTGCTGTCGTCGTTGTAAATGCTTTCAAGCAGTTCGCTGTCGAAATCGGGCCAGTCCTCAAAGGCAAAATGCTTGCGGTAAATGCCCGGGTAAATGCCGGCGGCAATCATGGCAGCCTCTATGGCAAAAGTGCCCGAGCCGCACATGGGGTCGACAAATGGAGTGTCGCCCTTCCAGCCGCTGAGCATGATGATGCCGGCGGCAAGCACCTCGCTGATAGGCGCTTCGGTCTGCGCACGGCGCCAGCCACGTTTATGGAGCGATTCGCCCGAACTGTCGAGCGATATCGTTACAGTCTTTCCCGAGATATGAACATTGAAAATACGCTCTGCGCCGTCGATACGCACGCTCGGGCGCTTGCTGTCGCCATATTTATCGCGAAACCAGTCGACAATACCGTCTTTTACTCGATATGTGACAAACTGGGAGTTGCGGAAGTCGTCGCTGTAGGCCACTGTGTCGATTGAGAATGTAGTGTTCACATCCATAATCGAACTCCAGTCGAATTCCTTCACTTTAGCATAGAGCGAGTCGGCATTGCCTGCTTCAAAAGAATATAGCGGCTTGAGTATCCGCAAAGCCGTGCGGCAGCACATATTGGCTTTGTACAGCATGGCCAAATCGCCGCGGAACGACACCATACGGTTGCCGGGCGTTACGTCGGTCGCTCCCAGAGCGGTCAGCTCTTCGGCCAATACACCTTCGAGTCCGCCGAAGGTCTTGGCCACCATTTCAAAGTTGGTGTTCATAAAAATATCGGTATTTTCGACTGCAAAGGTACGACATTTCACCGACATTTCACCGGGCCACGTATCATTTTTAATATTGATTTTATTATTCATGCCGGATACCGCCTTTTCTGTCGCGCATTATACTCATTCATCTTCATATGTCTCATTTCCCGCAACCAAAAAACCTTTTATAATATCGGTTGTTATACATAGAGATTTATTATTACCGAAAAACAAAGCCTTTTATGGACAAGAAAAGACTTACATCAGAAAACGGCCGACCGATTGCCGACAACCAGAACATACAGACGGCAGGTCTGCACGGGCCACTCTCGGCACAAGACCCTTGGTATCTTGAGAAAATAGCGCATTTCGACCGCGAGGTAATACCGGAGCGGCGAATGCACGCCAAGGGGTCGGGAGCTTTCGGCACATTTACTGTCACTGACGACATCACAGAATTCACAAGGGCTTCCATTTTTTCTAAAGTAGGGAAGCAGACGCCTTGCCTTGTGAGATTCTCTACAGTAGCCGGCGAACGAGGGGCGGCCGATGCCGAACGCGATATACGCGGTTTTGCCATGAAGTTTTATACCGACCAGGGTAACTGGGACCTCGTAGGCAACAACACTCCCGTATTTTTTCTAAGAGACCCGCTGAAATTTCCTGACCTCAATCACGCCATAAAACGTGACCCGCGCACCGGAATGCGCAATCCGACCGCCAACTGGGATTTCTGGACTCTTCTTCCCGAAGCACTTCATCAGATAACTATCACGATGTCGCCTCGCGGCATACCTGCGTCATTCCGCAACATGCACGGATTCGGAAGCCACACATACAGTTTCATAAACAAAGACAACAAACGAACGTGGGTCAAATTCCATTTCCGGACTCTACAGGGAATTAAAAATCTTAGCGACAAAGAGGCCGAAGCCATTATCGCAAAAGACAGAGAGTCGCATCAGCGCGACCTCTTCGAGGCTATCGAGCGAGGCGATTTCCCGCGCTGGAAACTACAGGTGCAGCTTATGACGGAGGAAGAGGCGAAAAAATACCACATAAACCCCTTTGACCTCACGAAGGTGTGGTATCACAAAGACTTCCCCTTGCGCGATGTGGGTATACTGGAGCTAAACCGCAATCCCGAGAATTTCTTCGCTGAAATTGAGCAGGCAGCCTTCAACCCCACCAATATAGTGGACGGCATAGGCTTCTCTCCCGACAAAATGCTCCAGGGACGACTCTTCTCTTACGGCGACGCTCAGCGATACCGCCTCGGCGTGAATCACAACCTTATTCCCGTGAATCGGCCGAAATGCCCGTTCCACTCCTATCACCGCGATGGTCAGATGCGCACCGACGGTAACTATGGCGATACCGTACCATACGAGCCAAACAGTTTTGGCGAATGGCATGACTCTCCCTCGATGAAAGAGCCGCCTATGGAACTCAGCGGAGAAGTGTTTAATTACGATGAACGTCAGTATGATGACGACTACTATACACAGCCGGGCAAGTTATGGCGACTCATGAGCGAAGCCGACAAGCTTGCTACATGCGAGAATACAGCCGCACAGATGGAAGGTGTTCCGTTATTCATAAAGCAGCGTCATGTGCGCGCCTGTCATAATGCGGATAAAGAATATGGCAGAATGCTTGCCGAAGCTTTGTCTATAAACCTTCAGGAGGCTCTTGTCGCAGAAGACCCGGCACACCCCTCGTGGGACAAACGCAAGACCGTCAAATAACAGACCTTGACCATCTGCATCAGAATTTACACCTTCGGCAGGGAACGCGATTGATTCCCTGCCGAAGGTGTAAATGCCGGTTAATCGTCAGTCGCGCACCGGCCGAATCGCGAAGCCGTAGGCGTTGTTCGAACCTGCATTGAGGTGGATGCTGTGCGATGAGGGACGGCGGTCTAAATAAAAAATCTGACAGGCGTTTGACTTAGGTCGATTGGAATGCGAATTTGTAGAGGCGATGAACGTCACCATGCGGTGGGCGGAAATTGTATATATGTCGTCATAACTCGACGGACGCTCGCTGGCAGGATAACCCATATCTCTCAGGCCGGTAAGATATATTGCGATTTCCTTACCGTCCAAATCCTGGAATTTGTCGCCAATAGGCTCTGCACCATGCATTATGCGCTCCTTAAAGTGCGAGAGCACATCGGGGATGATATCGACGCTGCTTATATTATGGTCTGTAGCGCCCTCCTTCACGAAGTAGGAGTATATGTGAGTGGTCGGCACATGGTATCCGGCCGGACAAGGGTCGTAGACCGACTTGCAATGGTGCTTTTCGAGTTCTACCCATTCGGCGGCCTCTTCGTCTGTGAGTTCCTCGCGCAGGGGATTCTTTTTATTACTTATCCCTACAGTCAGTCCGGTATCCCAGAGATTGTATAGACTGGGGTGAAGCGTCGTAGAGCTTGCAGAGGTTAGAGGGAATATCGCACCGGCTCGATTGTCCCACCACCAGGTAGAGCGGTAGTCTGTTGCAGCCACACCCGTACCATAGGCGAATTTCGCCGAGCCCATAAAATGGTGATGTGGCTCCCTGATACTCTGTCCAAAAGTGACACGACCCTGAGCTGCTCCGAACTTATATTCGCCGTCGAAACTCTTTTTATCCTGCATGTCGTAATGATAGTTCGGATCTGCTGCAATAGTCGAGGCATTGTACACACCACCTACCGAGGGGTCTTTTCGTCCCCACTGGTAATAGGTGTTGTCGCCGGCATACGACTCGACAATACCATCCTGCACAAGGGCGTAGGCCAGCTCTACCGAAGGCGAAGTGGTTTTTCCGGTGATGACGCTATTGTCGAAAATACATTTCAGATGAATATTACGGACGGCATCACCTGCGTGGCGGTCGCAATATCCTAAGTTGCATGGAGCGAGACTATAGATGATGTCAGTTGCTTTAGACTGGATGCGGTTGTCGGCTTTGCCCGACCAGTCGTAGGGCGTTACCCATATCTGCCAGCTCCACATGATTTGTCCCCCGTCGCCTATCACCGCGACAACGGCATTGCCCTGCGTCATAGTGCGTTTGTCGACCTTGAATTGCAGTTGATGTCCGTCGGAGGTGAGTTTTACGTCTGTAACAAGTTCGGGCGCATCCTGCCACACAAGCGCGGCTCTCTCGGGCGTATATTTATTGTAAATTTCGGGAGAGACAATCGGCTCATCTTTGTGGTCGACGAAATTGGAGAGATTGCTTTTGGCCTCTTCGGCTGTCAGCGAGGGCTTATATGCAGCGATGTTGTTACCGCTGCCTTTGCTGCGTGCATTGCCGTATACGAGCGGCAGGCTGTAGTAGCCGTGGTCGTGCACCAGATAAGTGTTGGCTGTTTCGCCCTCGGTGTCATTGGTGAGGAGATATGGCTCTGCCTCCGTGCCTTTTCCGTTTTCGGTGATTGTGGTGAATTTACTCCTCAACTCCGAGAACTGCGACTGAGGGGTAATGCAAAGATTATATACCGCGGTGCTTATTCCGGAGCTGGCATCGACCGCTGCCGACGATATTTTCACCGAATCGACGGCGTTCCACTCCTTGCTTGTGTTGGCGCTGCACTCGAGTTTGAAGGGCAGATTCATCACTTTCAGTGTTTTGTCGGCCTCGGTGACTGCTGCATAAGCCTTTATGGCCACATTTTTGAAATAGCCCGAGTAGGGAATTGTATCACTTGCAACTTTGTCGATTTCAAATTTATATTCCACTTTTATCGACGTCTGCGACAGCGAGTATGTGACTATTTTACCGGGAGCCCACTGCTTGCCGGCGAGCGAAGCCGACATATTATGCTCTGTGCCGGTGAGATCGTCGACAAATGTCACTTCGAGCTTAGCTCCTGCCGGCAGAGTCTGCGGAAGAAGCACAAACGAGCAGTTGTCGGTCTCGCCGGCTATCTCAGTGCCTTCGACGGTATGTGTGAGGTCTCCCTTGTCGGGTGAAAGCGTCACATTACGAGTCAGCTCATACTCCGCAGTGGCATCGCCAACGAAGCTCCACTTGCCGCCGGGCTCGTCGGCCGCATCGGGTGCGAATGTATATGTGCCGCGGCCATAGATGCCGCTGAATTTCACTTTTGTTATCTTGCCGGGCCACATGTCGGCTGCCGAAACCACTTTGACGGCTGTGAGGATATGCCTGAAATTGAGGCTGACGTTCGAAGCCGTTGCATCGGTGCATGCCGCCATTAAATCTATCTGCGATTTCACATCGGCAGGCACTGTATAAGTTATGAAAGGTGTTCCGCTATGGGAACTTTCAGAAATTGATATTGAAGGGTTTGAAGCGATTTTCGAGTCGTCGACCGTAGGGCTGAACGCAAAAAAGCGCACCCGCCCGCTTGCCGGCCACTGCAGCTGCTCGCCGTCGACGGGAATGCCTTTGCTTGTGTATATAAGATTGTGCGCGAAGTCGGGAGTCCAGTTGTTGCTCTCTTCATCGGCCGGATATGTGCCGGTATAGCAGATAGCACTGAGCGAAAAGTTGCCTATGCCGGTCTGGAGTGCGCCGCGCGAATTCCTGGCGGTGTCGCCCCATGCACTTGTCTCATCACAGTGCAGATATAAAGACGTACCGAAGTCGCTGTCGAGAGTCGTTATCGAAGTGCAACGTGAGTCGTTACCGGCCTCATTCCGGCCATCGCTCCAGCCCTCCGATACTACGATATCGAAGCGCAGCATCTCGCCGGCGGTGTCCTTATTTTCGAAATCGTCGTTGCATCCGCAGAAAAGAAGCGCACAAAGCGCCGTGGCTACAAGCGGCAGCAGTTTTTTGCCTTTATATTTGACAGACATCCGTAATGATATTCGTTATCGTGATATAAAGTTATTTGAGAGAAAAATCGGGCACGGCATAGATGCCGTCATTGCAACGACTTAAACCGTGCCCGAATATGTGTGTATCAATTTTTAGAAGAGTCGGAGTCCGACAGACTTCCGTTAGTCCATTCCGAGTCCTCTTTCCAAGCCGAAACCGATACATTGAATTTGATAGGTTCGTCGAGCACAGGGTCGCCTATGTTTTTACCTGAGGGGCGCGTGGTGTTCAGAACGATATCGGCATCACCTGCGGGAATAAGCTTTTGAGCATCCTCAGGGGCTATGGGCGGATATACACCGGCACCTGAAGCAGCGCCGCAGATATCGAGATTATATGTGTAGCGATAGCCCGATTTCCAGTCGATTTTTACGGGAATACATGTGAGGCCATATTCATTTGCATTGTATTTGCCTTCGGCATTTACGGGGAACTGCTGGTGATAATGATATCCTTCAGCTGCATAAATATCATCGCCTGAAGCAGTGCCGGCACCATGCGTGTCACCGGGATGTTTAAGTTCCACACGGCAGAGGAGCATGATGTAGGTGTCGGTAGTATTTTCTGTCTTTGCATCCCATGCGGCTAAATTTTCATCCTGAGGAATAAGCATGAGTGGAGTTTTGAGCAAATCTTCGCCTTTCTCTGTTGTAGCCGACGACAAGTCGATGTTGTCTTTGTAGTAGGTGCCGAAGCAAGCAGGATTTTCCCAAGCGCCCCATGAGGGTTTATCACTTATTTTATCTGTACCGCTCTCGTAGGCGTAGCCTGCCGAAAGAGTGGCCTTCTGGCGAACATTAACGAACCATGCACCTTTCACTTTTACAACACGGTGGTCATTCTGGGCTTTACCGAGCTGGGAGGCATTAAGCTTCACCTGCGAAAGCAAATGAGCGAAGTCCAGCTTGATTACATTGGAAATGACTCCGTCATTCTTAGCCTGAGCGAAAGCTGTCACCAAATCGTGCTGTGCATAGCCGTCTGCCCATGTCGAAAGCTCTTTATTCTCAAGGTCGGCCGTCGCCGATGTATAACCACTTATTTTCGGACCATTATGACTGTCAAAAGACACTGTTCCGGACGAGAGAACCTTTGAATCGGTGTCGCCAACCTGCTGGTCGGTAAAAGCCCAGAACGCAACATTTCTAACGCTGTTGGGCAGATAAACATTGTGGTCGAGATTCCATGTGCTGGTGTTGCCGTCTCGTTTGGCCGTTTCGCCTCCGGCATCACTTCCTATAAGGTATGCGTTGTAGAGCGAACCATCGTTATAAACCGATTTAGCAATTACGTCAAAATCGCCAAGATTTTCGATAGTTGTCTCTGCGGCACGGGAAGAGTGGCCTACTTTTGTGCTGAACGCAATGGCATTGCCCTTAGGGTCATCGTTTTGCTCCAGCACTACTTCATTTGAGCAGGAGACGGCGCATAGAGCCGTCAGCACTGCAAAAGGAATGAGCTTTTGATCCATAATAATACTGAATGGTTTATTATAAAATTACATTATTATATCTTGTTTCTCGGAGTCTTTCCAACCGCCGACACCGGGTTGCAGACCGCCGCCCTCAGGAGTGTGCAGATTGAGGCCCGACAGATTGATGTATATATCTTTCCGGCCTGCTGCAGCGTGAATTTGGTCGGTGATGTTGAAGTCGTAATAATAATTATACGACGTATAAAGCCTGAGCCAGTGGCACACATCGTGCGGTGCGTTGTCGCCAAAAATTATTACTGTAGCTGTAAGACAGTCGGAGCCACAATGCGATACCTTGAACGGAACTGTGACTTCGCTTCCGCCGCACAGCCCGAGCGACGGTGAGTACGACTCGGCCACGCCGGTGATGATGGCGCTGATGTCAAGCGTCGGCGAAAGATTCTTTACATAGGAGATTTTTATATGGCAGGTCACATGCGACCTTGCAGGAGTAAAACGTACTTCTACGGGAGTGGTGGCACTCTGCTCCACTCTCACAGTGGTTTCGAGGGCATGAGCCCACAACTCGTTTGCAGGCATACGCACGGGCTGCTGCTCGCTCACGTCGGGGCGCGGAGCCGTTGCCGTTCGGTTGAGCGGCGAGAGCAGATTGTCGTCGTATGTGCTGAGACAGTAATTGTCGAAAGTATTTCCGCTCTCAATATTGTTTTCGGTACTGCCGTTGTGACACAAGACATAATACTCTCCCGGGGCAACCATTATCTGTGTGTCGAACACACTTCCGCCACGGCCTTCGTATTCGGGATAATATTTTGAGAGGTCGAGCAATTCGTAGCGCCGGCCCTGCGAACCGTCGACCGGGAAAAACCACACCACCATGGTGCCGGGCGTGGCATCGACGGCTTCGCTCCAATCGAACGAAACATTTACGGGTGAAACGTGCGAGTGGTCGTAGCAAAGCTCGCGCTCGTGACAAGAGCAAAGCGTACTCAGCAGCAGAGCAATACTTATAAAGCAGACCCGACGGACGGAAGAAAGGCTGAGAATCTTTTCCATATCAGTGTCGTCCGCCCTCCCTGCACTTATAATTTTTGTTGCCGAGCACCCACACCAGACTTATGCCGGCACGCGTCGGGCCGAACCAACTGCGGCGACGGGTGCTGAGCCATACGTCGTGGTCGTCGATTGGGGTATGTTTCTTATACGTGCCCCACATATAGCCCACGCCGATAAAGAAGTCGATATTGAAATGCCGGTGAACGGGCAGCGAATATGTGTAGGACACACCTGCGGCGTAGTTGTACTTTGCCGACATAATTCCCTGGTGACTCAAACCGGCCTGAATGTCGTAGTACATCATCGAGGCATAAACTCCCACATGATGTCCGGCGAAAGGATTGTAACGGCCGCAACCGGAGCCGAGCCGGTAGGTGACATCGAAATCACCACCGTAAATGCGCCAGTATCTGCGCTTTTCGCGATTGCTCCACCACGCGGTCATCCAGTCGGCTCCCACATTCCAATGGTCGGCGACATTAAGCTTCAGTCCGATATTAGGAACAAGCGCAGCGTCGTATAGCATGTTGGTGCTCAGTGCCATTTCGGGCAAACGACTCATAAAAGTTCTCATATTCCGCACTATTGCGCACTCAGGGCAGGCATTGCGGTCTTTATGCCGCCTCATGTCCGACCGGTTGTATATGAGCCGATACTTCTGCGTACCCACAGTAACCACTTTCGACATCGTGTCGGTGTCGACGGCTCTGATGTCGGGGCCTGCAAACGCAGCAATGTTTGTGGTCATAAAAAACAAAACCACAACATATCGATAATTCAATAATTTTCTTTTATCAAAAAACACCTCAAGAAAAATTATAGATAAGGTGGACTAACGAAAGTTGAACAAAGCTGAACAAAGTTGAACAGAGACATTTTTTAACGATGCAAAATTAACATGTTCCTTGATTTAAACAAAAAGCTTTTAGTTAAAAAAAACTAATTTACGTGTTAATCCCTTATTGAATTTTAACTTTTAGACCTAAAATCTTTTTTTCTTAGAGCTTGTTTAAAAACGATTGTTAACAGATGTGAGTTTTCGGAGAGAAATAACAACAGCTGCGACCATGAGCATTTCGTTGGCTG
>RYWL01000033.1 GCA_003979155.1 Muribaculaceae bacterium | reverse complement strand
GTGATGAAACACGTCGACGACCCCAATGAAAAAATTGCATATCTGCGTTCGTGTGTTGTCGGCGCTCTGGTGGAGGAGTGTGCCAAAACATTTATAGAAAACGAAGACGCCATTCTTGAAGGCTCTTTCGACGGTTCGCTGATTAAACACATACGACAGCTCGAACGGGAAGCCTACCGAATGTGCAACGAAGTGTCGTGGAACAAAATATACCGTTCGGCCGAAGTTGTCGACATAGAGCTTGCCGGTAACAGAATTATCACCTTCCTTCTCGAGCATCTGGTTGAGGCGATTCTCAATCCCGAACTCAATTATTCAAGACTTCTGCTGGCCAAATTCCCGGCGCAGTACGATGTGACCGCTCCTACACAGTTCGGACGCATACAGGCCGTGCTCGACCATGTGTCGGCTATGACCGACGTTTATGCGCTCGACCTCTACCGCAAGCTAAACGGTATGTCGCTCCCGGCTGTTTAATATAAAAAACATTATTTATGACACGATATATCTGTCTGCTTGCCGCTCTGATTGTAGCTTTTGCGGCAACTGCATCGACATACACCGTCGACCGGATTCCCAATGTGCACGTGGCCGACAGTTCGCAGTATGTAAGCAATCCCGACGGCATACTGTCGGAAGCCGCAACTGCGCGAATCAATTCGCTCATGCGTCAGCTCCGCCGCAGTACCACGGCAGAGCCGGTAGTGGTGGTTGTCGACAATATCGAGCCGGAAGATATCGACGGCTTCGCTACCGAGCTTTTTGAAAAGTGGGGACTCGGCAAAAGCGATATGGACAACGGGCTTCTGCTGCTTGTGGCAAAGGATATGCGTAGGGCTGTTATCCGCACCGGATATGGCCTCGAAGGTGTGATGCCCGACATTGTCTGCCGCGGAATTCTCGACAACCGTATGTTTCCGGCCTTCAAGCGCGGCGACTTCGACAGCGGTATGGTGAGTGCTGCTGAAGCTATAACTACAATTCTCTCCGACCCCGACGCGGCGGCCGAATTCCGCTCGACAGAGGCCGATGCCGACTTTGGAGACGGCGCTTCGGCCGACGACGATTTCTGGCGAAATTTTCTTATTTTCGGCATCGTCCTCACCGTAATACTTATAGCCGTGCTTTTGTGGGTGCTTTATAATACGCGCAAAGAGCCGGTTCGTAAGCGCTATCTTTCGCTTGTAAAACTGAAGCCGGTGTATCTCGCACTGATTATACTGGGTTTGGGTCTGCCGGTGCTTGCAGCCGTTCCATTGCTGTTAATTCTGCAGCGGCTGCGCAACCGGCCGCATAGGTGCCCTCGTTGTGGCACTGCAATGAAAAAAATCGACGAGATTCACGACAACGAATATCTGTCGTCGTCGCAAGACCTCGAAGAACGCCTTGGCTCGGTAGACTATGACGTGTGGCTGTGCCCTTCGTGCGGCGAACGCGATATAGAGCAGTATGTGCAGCCGTCGTCGTTCAAGCAATGTCCCTACTGCCACACATATGCGAGCAGTCTTGCCCGCCGGCGTGTGCTCAAGCAGCCGACCACTGTGTCTAAAGGCCAGGGTATGAATGACTATGTGTGTCGCAATTGCGGTAAGGTTAATTCCATACCCTTTGAAATACCGGCACTGCCGCCTCCCATAATCTACGGCGGCGGTGGTCGCGGCGGCGGATTCGGCGGCGGCAGTTTCGGTGGCGGATTCGGCGGTGGTTCAACCGGCGGAGGCGGTGCTTCCGGCGGTTGGTAATTTCCGGGTTAGTTACGGAAGGGGGCTACCGGCAGACCGGTTGAGCCGTAGAGATTTCCGCAGGGATAATCGGCCCAGTTGTAGCGTACGCTTACAGGTTTCTTCACAGAGGGGGCCGATATGGCAATTGTGCGTTCGTCGATTTGGCGAGGCGTAGCGGTGGTGTATTTGCCGTCGCTGCCTGCAACGATGAAGCCGGTGATTGCTGATGTGGTTGATGTCACGGGGGCATTGAAAGTGATTATTATTTCATTGCCGCGTGGTGCTATCTCGCTTACTTTGGGAGCGTTGTATACCATGTCGCGGCCATAGTCGTGGCCGAGTGCCAGGAGCGACAGTCGGCGTGCAACTTCCTGCTTGTTCTTAGGATGTATATCCGATGGGTTGCCGAGGTCGATAGCTGTAATCATATCGGTGTTGGGTAGTTCGCAGGCGGCAGCCTGAGCCTCGCGCAATTTGGCCCATTCCGATTCGGGCTGTACGGGCACGGGTGAAAGGAATCCGGCGAGTTGCACGAAGTAGAAAGGCATGCTGTCGTTCTGCCACAGATTGCGCCAGTTTCGAATCATGGCCTTGAATAAGGGATTATATTGCTCGGCACGACCCACATTCTCGCAGCCCTGATACCATATCACACCTTTTACGGGCATATGATGCAGAGGTTCGAGCATGGCATTGTAGAGCACGGTAGGATATTTCGGGCCGCGTGGATCGGTAGGGCGGGGAGCAATCTCGTCGAGACTTATATCAGGCTTGAATGACCAGCTACCGCTGAGCGGAAAAACTGTGTTGCCGATGCGTGCCTCGGCAGAGCCGATGCCGCCGTCGCCACCGGTGTCGAGCACGCGCACGGTGATTACATTGGAGCCGGCCTTGACAAGATTGCCCGGCACTGTGTAGTTGCGTTGGTTTCCTACGCCGATTGTACGGCCTGCTTCGCTATTGTTGAAATATGTCACATCGTCGTCGTCGATGCTGCTGAAATGCAGTGTCAGCGCTTGTCCGGCTAGTTCGGAGGGCACGTCGATGCTTTTCTGCATCCATACAACGCCGTTGAAGTCGGGCAGACCCTGCGTTTCCCACATACCGGGCATCTCTGCAGTGCGCCAGCCATTGCCGGCATGGATAGTGCTTTTGTCGAACGATGCAACCATTTTATCAAGCTGGTCGTTCCACTCCTGCATAGTTTCGTTGTACTGCTTATATATGTCAGTGGTACTTTTCAGCATAGCGGCAGTCTCCGCAAACCCGGGCACATTCGTGAGCGAGTCGACACAAGTCCATGCTTCGGCCGGTGTTCCGCCCCATGTGGCGTCAATCACGCCAATTGGCACTTTGAGTTCACGGGCGAGCTCGCGGGCATAGAAATAGGCGACAGCCGAAAAGTTGGCCACGGAGCCCGGGCTGCAAATCTGCCAGCCACCGCCATTTACCTCCACGTCGGACACCGGCGTATACGATGTGTTCTTGCGTATCTGCAGAAGTCGTATGTCGGGATGTTGAGCCGTGGCAGTCTCGGTTTCGTAATCCATTATCTTGCCCCAGCCTATTACAGGCATCTCCATGTTTGACTGACCTGAGCAAAGCCACACTTCTCCCGAAAGAATATTCTCGAGTGTGATATTGCCGTCGGGGTCGGAGAAAGTCAACGAATACGGGCCACCAGCCGGAGGAGTGGCGATTTTAAGGGTGAACATACCATCGGAGCCGGCTTTGGCTGTGAACGTCTTTTTGCTCCAGCCGGGAGCGGCCTTAACTGTAGAGCCTGGTAATGCATGGCCGCGGACAGTAAGTTCGGAGTTCTGCTGCACCACCATGTTGTCGGTTATGTAGCTCATAAGCTCGACGGCCGCCATCGAAGGCAGAGCTGCAAGCATACCAGCAGCGGCCAGAAGAATTCTGTAGTTTGAATTTCTGAAGTTCATCTAAGGTTTTATCGGTTTTAAGGTTTTGTTTAGAGACAGTAGGTTTTATGGTGTGCAAAGATATGAATTAATTGTCATAAAAACGGAAATAGGCTTGCTCTCTGAGGTCGCTGTATGGTACAGAGCAACGCATGCAAGCACGGATGAGACGCAATCTGTCGTTCGGGTCGACATCGGCACCTATAACTAAATGCTGCGTTTTGGGTGATAGGTTTGTCTTCGCAGCTTTGGCTGTGTGTTTTGTGGCTACCAGCACAGTACCGTTGCCGGGGAGCAAGTGCAGGGCTGGCACTCCCGTGGCATCGATTATTGTGTCTATAGGGCTTACAGTGGCCGAATCGCAACCATAAAATGCCAGAACCGGCGTAATATCTGTCAGCGGATAATTGCATGATGACGTGGTGAATACCGCCACGTCTCCCCTTCGGGCCAGTACTATGTCGGTGCCCCTTGAGTCGCCGTCGATGTATATGGATGCCGCCGGTGTTCTGAGGCGGCAGCCTGCAAGTACGCTCATAAGGCAGAGTCCAATGGCAAGCACCGCTCGCCGATGCCGCTTAAAATGAAATGCATACATGATGAGTGCGGTCAGCAGGGCAATGATGAATAGCTCGGTCGTCGTCGGCAGCATAGTAAGGCTGTATTCCCCTGAGACATAGACCGTGATGTCGACAAGCCGTTCGAGCAAGCCGAAGAGTTTGTCGGAAAGCTGTATCAATGCGGCGGAGGGTAGCCCGGCGTGCCATAGGAAGAGGCCCGTTGCCGAAACCACGATGAAAAACGGAAAGATGAGTGTGCCGGCGGCATTCATCGGTACTGTGAGCAGAGGCATTCGCTGAAACCACAGCAGCATGAACGGTGCTGTGGCTAACATCGCAGCCAGTGGAACGGTGAAGACGGCCGCTGTCTTGAAAAGCAGGCGCCTGTGCTCGGCGAAGGGATTGAGTTTGCGTGCAAGCAGAAGGATTCCGGCCACAGCAGCGAATGACAGCTGGAATCCGGCCGAAAATAACTGCCATGGATTGAGCGAGAGCACTGCGCAGAATGCCAGCATGAGGGTGTTGAGCGGGTTTACCCTGCGCTGTATAATTTTGGCAATGGCAAAAACAGTGAGCATCACCGCCGCTCTCGTAACGGATGCCGACATGCCCACGAGCAGGGCATAGAGCCATATTGCGGTGGCTGCCAATGCGTAGCGCAGTGCCATCCGTCGGCCGGTGAGGCGTAGCGGCGAAAGCAGTAGTAAAACAAAAGCCGCCACTACACCTACATGAAAGCCGCTTACGCACAAGAGGTGCGAGAGCCCGGTGATACGGAAGTTGTTCTTGATATCGGGGTCTACATCGTCTGTGGCAAAAATTGCAGTTGACAGCAGTCCGGCAGCCTCGGGGCTGAGCGGCGAGGCGTGTATCTTGTCGGCAAGTTGCCGACGGTAACGCAATAAAGTGAAATACAAGCCGCTGTCTTGTCCGATAATGTCTATGCCGTCGGGCCTGACAACGAATGTGCCCGAGATGCGCGAGGCCATGGCGTTGAGGCGACGGGAGGTGTAGAAGGGCACATCGTCGTTACGCTTCGGCGCTATGGCTGTGCCGCGAAACGAAATTTTGTCGCCTTCCGATATTTCGGGTATAATATCGGTGACAATTATGGCAATTCGGCCATGAGCGGCTGTATTCACATATGCTCTCTGACTCCGTGGCGATACTGTGACTTCTTCGACACTGCCGCATAACATATCCGAAAAAGCGGTTGAACAGGCCGGTTTCAGGTATGCCGTCCATGCCGCGAACAATGTGAAGACAAGAGCGTAAAGAGGAAGCGAATATGGCTCTTTACGAAATATAAAGAGCAGAACTGCCGATACTGTGAATGTGACCGCCAATGCCGGCCATGGGCTCAGAGCGGTGAATAGAGTCCCTGCCAAAGCTGCGCCGGCAAGCAGCGATGTCGGCGTGCGGTTTATAATCCGCCATGAGACAGAAGTCGCCATAGCTCCCCGCTACTTATTTGCGGCGCCAGAGCTCGAGAGAGGCAAGTGCTTGACGATGAAGCATCTCAAGGCCGTTTTTTACTTCGGCACCACGAGCCGAGCAACGCTTCATGAATTCCGTTTCGGCCGGATTATATACAAGGTCGTGGCAGAGATTGCTCTCGTCAAGGAGTTCGTAGGGGAAAGGAGGACAGTTGCCGACCGCAGGGAATGTTCCTATCGGGGTCGCGTTAATTATCAGAGGATGAGTTTTTACTAAGTCGGCAGAGATGCCGCCATATGTGATGATTCTGTCGCTGTTTTTCGAACGCGATACCCGAATCACATCTACGCCCAATTGGGTGAGGGCTTCGACCACAGCTTTCGACGCGCCGCCTGTGCCGAGCACAAGAGCACCCTTTGCGGCAGCTTTCTCTACCATCGGACGGACACTCTCTCGGAAGCCTTCGACATCGGTGTTGAAGCCTCGCAGAGCCGTGACGCGGCCAGTGCTGTCTCGCTCGATTTTAACGGTGTTGACAGCCCCCACGTGTGCGGCGTTGGTGTCCACGCTGTCGAGATAGGGCATTATCTCTTCTTTATACGGAGCAGTTACGTTGAACCCTCTCAGACACGGATTGATAAGAACAAGGCTATAGAGCGCTTCGGGCGTAAGTGCCTGCAGCTCGAAATTGTCGTAACTCTCGCGGCTGTGGTTCTCGGCAAAGAGAGCGGTGAAGAATGCCTTCGACTTCGAGTGTCCCAACGGTCGGCCGATAAGGCCGTATGTGGTTTTGGAGAGTTCCTGCGGTGTCATTGAATGCTATTTTGAAAGTCCTTGTGAATATGTGCGCCAACGCTCTATCAGAGCCGACATATCGGGCGGTACTGGAGCTGTGAAAAACATTTCCTCTCCGGTCTCGGGATGACGGAAGCCCAATGTCCGGGCGTGGAGGGCCTGTCGCGGACACAGCTCGAAGCAGTTGTTGATGAATGCCTGATAAGTCGACGAACGCACGCCGCGCAGAATTTTATCGCCGCCGTAACGGCTGTCGTTGAACAGAGGATGCCCGATAGACTTCATATGCACGCGAATCTGGTGGGTGCGACCGGTCTCGAGCACACACTTCACCACTGATATATGGGCGAGCGGCTCGATAGTATCGTAGTGTGTCACAGCGCGTTTGCCTTCCGGACCGTCGAGCGGAAAAGTTGTAATCTGCAGGCGGTCTTTTGGGTTGCGGGCGAGATTTGTGGCTATTGTTCCTGACGAGGGGTCGGGTTGTCCCCATACCACGGCCACGTATTCACGCTTCGTGGTCTTGTTGAAGAACTGGCGTCCAAGGTCTGTTTTTGCATCGGGAGTCTTTGCCACGACAAGCAGCCCCGAGGTGTCTTTGTCGATGCGGTGCACGAGTCCCAGACGAGGGTCGTTCACGTCATAATCGGGGGTGTCGCGGAAGTGCCATGCGAGGGCGTTGACGAGTGTGCCGTCGTAATTGCCGTGTCCGGGGTGCACGACAAGTCCGGCCGGCTTGTTTACCACAAGCACGTATCTGTCTTCATAAACAATGTCGAGCGGTATATCCTGGGCGACGACCTCGAATTCATATCGTGGACGGTCCATTACGACCTGCACCACATCGAGCGGCTTCACCCGATAGTTACTCTTTACGGCTTTTCCGTTTACAAGAATGCAGCCTGCCTCGGCGGCCTGCTGCACGCGGTTGCGCGACGATTTCTGAAGCCTGGCGACAAGAAATTTGTCTACCCTGAGCAGTTCCTGACCTTTATCGGCCACAAAGCGGAAATGCTCAAAGTATTCTACTCCGCCGATTTCCACTACTTTGCTCTCGGAGGAGCATTCGTCTTCAATGAATTCTTCGTCGGCCATTCTCTCAGTCTGTTATCATGAACGACTCGGGTGTTTCGTCGGAATCGTCCTCTACCGAATCAGAGGGCGATTCGATTCCGCATCCTATCTGGAGTGTGACTGTGGATGTGACCGGGATGACCGAGCCGACCGACAGAGGAGTGTCGCCGTAGCGTGCTCCGACAACAAGGTCGACGTACTCCGAGGGCACAGTTTCAACGCGTATATCGGAAATTCCAATGCCACGGAGATACGACATGGCCTGGCGCGACGACACATTTCCGGATAGCGGCATTGATATTGTGACTTGCTTGGGTGAAAATGCCGTAACGGTGACGTAAACCTGACGGCCTTTCTTAACAACGGCTCCGGCTTTTGGCCACGATTCAACCACAGTGCCGGGAGCGATATTGCGGTCGTAGATAGAGTCGGAAATTTCTATGGAGAGGTCGTTGGCCTGCAGTGTGGAGGCTGCTTCTGCATAAGTTTTATGCTTAATCTGCGGCACGATGGCTGTAGAACCGTGCATTGTCCATATGTCGAGGGCAAAGAGCACAATCCACAGAAGGATTGCTCCTACAAGAAAAATGAGGATTATATTGCTGATTATAGGATGTTTACTCCAGAAAGTCTTTATAGCGTTCATCAAAAGAGAGTTCGTTAATATTCTGCAAATATAAGCAAAATACAGTGAACGGCAAGCACTCAGACGTGATTTTTAGTCCGGGCCGCCTGACGGCGGACCCGGCTGTCAGGTTCATGTCAGATTGAGAATGCGAGACCTATATTTGCGCTTCGTGGGAGCGAGGGGCCATAAATATATCCGGAGTCGCGGTCGATGCCTTTGTCGAAGTCGTTCTGATACGAATTGAAAATATTGCTTACGCCGGCCGACAAATCGAGCGAAACGCGGTCGAGCACCTTGAATGTGTAGGTAAGCTTAAGTGAAGCGTCGAAGAAATTAGGCGTTTCTTTAGCCACATCAATCGGCGTGCCCGAGCCTGCCAGGTGTTGCACGAGCATATGTCCGGTATAAGTTCCCGAAATGGCTGCTTTTAGTTTGTGGGTAATCTCCCAGTTGGCCGTAAAATATCCGTATAAATCGGGTGTGCGGAACATTCGTTTTACCGCCGGAACATCGGGGTCGTCGCTCCACACCTCGGCTTTTTTGTAGCGGCTGCGTTGCCATGTTACGCCGCCCTGCACATCGAAGTGGCTCGAGAAGAAAGCTTTAGCCTCTACATTTATGCCAAATACACGGGCGCCGGAGCCGTTGTATCGCTCAAGCACGGCGTTGCCGGCTGCATCTGGCTCGTCGAGCTGGCGAAGGGCAAAGACATCTGTCAAATCGGTGAAGAAGCCCTCGATGAGCAGATTGGTCTGTACGTTTCCAAAGCGCTGATATATGTCGGCCGACGCGCTGACACTCTGCGAGCTTTCCTGCTTAAGACCCGGAGCGAGCACGGTGACAACACGTTCGCCGCCGACAATGGCCACATGGAAATCTTCGTCGTATGCCTGCGGCGAGCGGAAGCCGGTGGAGTACGACGCGCGGAAGTTGAAGTTGCTGTTCGGATTGTAGCGCAGATTGGCACGGGGCGATATTATGGCATTGTGTATAAGTGAGTGTTTGTCGACCCTGGCCCCGATAAGGAAGCCCCATTGTTTGTTACGCCACTCGTTCTGCAGATACCCGCTGTATATGTTTACCTTCTGCAAAATGTCGTGGTCGTAGCCTATTGTCACGTCGTGAAGTCTGTTGTATGAGTATTCCAGACCGGCGATGAATTCGGAGGGCATGAAGATGAGTTTTTCGAAAGGATGTGTCCACTGCGAGCCGGCTGTGACTACAATGTCGGCGGTGTGGCCGTAAGCGTCGGGGTCCATGTTCGAGCCGTAATAGCTCTGACGGCGTGTGTTTTGCATGGCGCTGAAGATCGACACGTGGTCGTTGTGATTGCAGGGCCATATGTCGAATGTCGCTTCTACGGCGTGAATGTTGTGGTCGGTCTGCTCGGCGATATTTGCCATATGCGCCGTTTCGTCGAGATTGTCGCCGCCACGGCGGTATTCGTGGGTGTTGTGGTATTCAATCGACAGACGTGAAATGTCGGACGGACGTAGAAAACCGCGGGCACCGACAGTCTGGGTTTTGAGTTGGGCTACTTCGGTGAAGCCGTCGCCATTGTCGTCGTAGCCGTCGCGATAGCGCGACTGTCCGAAGACAAACAAACCGGCTTTGTTGTTCTCTGTGACCACCGATGCGTTCAGAGTCGTATTGTTGTCGAACGCTCCCGAAAGACCTATTGAAGACAGAGTGTGCGATACACGTGCTGAATTTACCATGGGGTCTTTGGTGATAATATTTATAGTGCCGCCGATGGCCGACGAGCCGAACAATGCCGAGCCGCCGCCACGCATCACTTCGACGCGGTCTATCATATTTGCCGGAATCTGTTCAAGACCGTAAACACCGGTAAGCGCGGAGAACACAGGGCGCGAGTTCATGAGTATCTGTGAGTAGTGGCCGTCGAGACCATTGATGCGCACCTGGGTGAAGCCACAGTTCTGACAGTCGTTTTCCACCCTCACACCGGGCTGGAAGTTGAGGCCGTCGGCAAGCGAACAGGCTCCTACGCGGTCGAAGATTTTACCGGTGACGACGCTCACGAGCGCCAGGCTCTCGCGGCGTTTGATTTCGCTTTTAGACGATGTCACCACCACCTGATCGAGCATAAAGGCATCGGGCTCTACATCGAAATTGGCTTCTACAGTCTCGCCTTGCTTTACGCTTACGGTTATGGTTTTGGTTGCGAAGCCTATGAGTGAGGCCTCGAGAGTGTATTCGCCCGGAGCGAGATTGCGGAATATATAATGTCCGGAGCCGTCGGTAAGAGTGGCAAGCTGTGTGTTGAGTATTTTTACAAGGTAGTACGGCATGTGTTCGCCGGTTTCGACATCGATGACATGACCGCCTATGTTGGCGTCGGATACGACAGCCTCGGGCTGCGAGGCATAGATATTAATGCATGAAAGCAGTATGGCGACAATAGTCCCCATAATCAGTTTGAAAGTGTTTATTAGATTGTGTTATAAGAAATTATGAACGAAAAAAATCCGAATGAGCTTTGAATAGTTCGCAAAAAAACAATATCAAAGCGCCGGAGGTCCGCGCAGAGTTTCGCTTATAACATTAATCTTAATACAATGCAGGGAATTGTCGACAACTGCTCTTTCCCATTCGTTGCAGCAGAAAACATGAGCATTGCATACAGTGCTTTCCATTGTTGTTGCAGCCGCGTTAAACTGGGCTATGCTCATGAGCGATGCCGCCGAATGGGTGTGGGTCGACGATGGCAGATATGGATGCGAGTGGCTAACGGCACTGCCGTCGGCCATAAGGTGTGTGTGCACAAACACCGTATTCATAAACACGAAGTTTACGAATACGCATATAAGTAATACAGCAAAAACCTTACCCGCAATCTTTTTCATATTTCTGCAAAGGTACACATTTTTATGCGAATACGAAATACTGGCATTATGCAGCTTGCCGTACGAATTGCCAGTGTTGTTCGTGTATGAGAGATAATATGTTACTTTATAGACTGTTACGTCCGGATGTGCCATGGGGATGAGGCCTGTAGTCGAATCGTAGTCTATGTAAAGGGTGCCGCGGATAATATTTTGTTAGTGCCACAACAACGGCCAGGCATTTTCCGTTATGTATATGATTACATAACAGTATAGAACTATGAAGCATTCTTTTATTATCGCATCGGCGGCATTCGCATCAATAGCGCTCGGTGCGTGTAGCACAAGCAAACCGGTAGACCTCAGTGCTTTATCGGGTAAATGGAACATTGTGGATGTAAATGGAGAGGCCATAAAGGTCGCTTCTGCCGAAGATGCGCCCTATGTAGGGTTCGACGTCGTGAATGGCAGTATAAGCGGTTTTGCCGGTTGCAACCGCATAATGGCAACATTTAACACAAACCTTCCGGAGGGCGAACTCGAACTGTCGCATGTGGCATCGACCCGCATGGCATGTCCCGACATGAGCACCGAGCAGCGTGTGATTGACGCGCTCAACTCTGTAAAAGGCTACAAGCAGGGAAAAGAAGGCCGCATCGAACTCATTTCGTCGAACGGCAAGAATCTTATAACTCTTAAAAAAGCCGACAACGATATATCGGCCGCCGACCTCGATGGCACATGGAAAATCACCAGCCTCAACGGTGTGGAAATCAAGCCTGCCGAGAACGGCGATGCTGCAGCTACCGTATCGTTCGACCCCTCGGCCCGCACATACTCATTTGCCACCGGCTGCAACAATATATCAGGCCAATTCACAAGCTCGTATACTGATTTCAGTTTTGAAGCCGGCGCTGCCACAATGATGGCATGTCCCAACATGACTGTAGAAGACGGTGTAAAGGCTGTGTTGCCGCAGATTAAGTCGTTCGGTCAGGTTGCCGACGGTTCGTATGCGTTCTATAATAGCGAAAACGATATTCTTATGATTATAAGCAAGGTCTGATATCACCAACAACATTTAAAGCGTGTGGCTGAGCCGACGACATTCTGTCGCAGCTCAGCCACACGTTTTTTCTGTATCGCGGATTGTGGAGTGAATTCAGTTTTTTATGTAGAATGTTGTTTTCAGCGGGTAGTGGTCGGAGGCTTTGACAGAGCCTTTCTCCATGCTCACCGGCACAATATTTCCACGATATAAAGTGTGGTCGATGCAGAAGTAAAGACGCCAGTCGTTGAATGTGATAAGCGGTCCGAAGCCTACATTAGGGTAAACGCTGCTGAAGCCGGCGTCGTCGAGCTTGCGTATTGTGTAGCAACCCGGCACATCGTTGAAGTCTCCCGATACAATCACATCGGGACCTCCGTAAAGTCTTATATAGCGCATCAGTTGCTGGGCCTGATTGGCGCGGCAGACAGCCGCTTCCGACAGTTTGTCGAAGAGTTTGTTCTTTATATCGCTTATTGTCGGCCTGTGCAGCTCGGTCATCTGCATATATACCTCCCGGTCTTCGTTTAGGAGACGCATCGATTGCAGATGCACATCGAAAACGGTGATAATGCGGTCGGAGGGGAGTGTGACATGGAGGCAGATTACAAGGCCACCTTCGAATTTCGATGCCACGTCGAGATGTTTTGCCTCTACCGGAAATTTGGAGAGCACGGCGAGTTCGGCTCCATCGACATATACATACGGATAGTTCTCAAAGAGCTTTTCTCGCTCATTCCATCCCAAAAACTTCGGTCGGAAAGTGCCCACCCATGTGGCTTCCTGCAGACATACGATGTCGGCATCGGCTTTGAGAATATACTCCACCTGTTTGTTATACAGTGTGTCGCCGGTCTCAGTCTGTCCGGGCTCTATAAAGTTATGTACGTTGTAGGAGAGGAATGTAAAACTCTCGGCACCCTCCGGTATCTTGTCTGTGCCTATGTTGAGCGGAAAGTAGGTGAGCACAGGGCCGAGGCTACACAGCATGAGTGTAGTCAGCACGAGAGCGCCGCGACGGTAGCAGAGCAGCTGTATGACAAGCAGCAGTATGCAGAGCCAGAATGCATAGCCGAAACCGAGCGGAAGCACACCCCAGAACGCGCCGTGTTTCAGCGGAGATATGTAGCCTGCATATCCGGTTAATGCAAGGGCAGAGCCGGCGGCAAGGTCGAGCAGAAGGAATAATATGCTTAAAATGTGAAAACCGACAGACCTGCGTTGCCGGTTTTCTTTTTCTTTGGTGTCATTTTTGGCCATCGGTCAGAAAAACCATCGGTTGTTGAAAACTCCTTTTTTCTTCCAGTACAGTAGCATGAGGAAACCGAAAATCATGCCGCCGAGGTGCGCGAAATGAGCCACGCCGTCGGCCGAACCCGATATTCCGTAGAAGAATTCGAGACAGAAGTAGCCTATGATAAGCCACTTGGCCTTGATGCCTACGGGTATGAAGAACATATAGACGGGAACATTGGGGAAAAGGAAGCCGAAAGCGAGCAGCACGCCATAGATAGCACCCGAAGCACCAACCATGGGAGTGTTGATGAGAGCGTTGAGCATTGCGCAGTCGGGGTCGGAGTAGTTATAGCCGCGCTGTATCAGCGACCAACCGTCGAGTGCCACTTGCTGGCATACATCTGGAGGCAGCACGCCTTCAAGGTTGTGGATGTATATGGCAAACACGGCCATCTGAACGAGCCCGGCACATATTCCGCAAGTCACGTAGTAGAATAGAAAACGGGCTGAGCCCATGGCAAGCTCTATGGTGCGGCCGAACATCAGCAGGGCGAACATGTTGAAAAACAGATGCATGAAGTTGCCATGCATAAACATGTAGGTGAAGAGCTGAAGCGGCTGGAAGGCCGGCGAACTGAAGTAGTAGAGTGCCAGATACTTGTTGAGCGTGTGGTCGAGCGAGGGTACAATACCCATGGCGAGCCATATGATTACATTGAGTATCAGCAGATTCTTTACTACCGGAGGAATGTTTGAAAAAAGATTGCGGAACATATTTTGCAGTCCGGTAAAAAATTACACATTGAAGCGGAAGTGCATGATATCGCCGTCGGCGACAACATACTCCTTGCCTTCGACAGCCATTTTGCCGGCCTCGCGTACGGCCGACTCGCCGCCGAGGGTGACGTAGTCGTCGTATTTGATTACTTCGGCACGGATGAAGCCTTTTTCAAAGTCGGTGTGTATGACACCTGCGCAGCGCGGAGCCTTGGAACCGCGGCGGAAAGTCCATGCGCGCACTTCGTCGGAGCCGGCTGTGAAGAATGTCTGAAGGTCGAGCAGGGCATATGCCGCACGTATCAGACGGGCGACACCCGACTCCTTCAGGCCGATTGACTCAAGGAACTCCTGACGCTCTTCATATGTGTCGAGCTCGGCGATTTCGCTTTCGGTGCGAGCGGCGACCACAAGGAGGCCGGCACCTTCATTTTTGATTGCGTCCCGAACGGCTTCGACGTAAGCATTCCCGTCGGCAGCGGCTTCGTCGTCGACGTTGCACACATAGAGCACGGGTTTGGAGGTGAGCAGGAAGAGGTCGCGCATAAAGCGCTGTTCGTCGGGGCTGTCGAACGATACTGAGCGCGCTGGCAATCCTTTGTCGAGAGCCTCTTTGATTTTGGCAAGTACTTCATACTGCATCTTGGCTACCTTGTCGCCGCCTGTCTGAGCTTGCTTCTGTGTTTTTGCCATGCGGCTCTCCACGGTCTCAAGGTCTTTGATAAGGAGCTCGTAGTCGATGACCTCTTTGTCGCGAACAGGGTTTACCGAGCCGTCGACATGGGTTATGTTGTCGTCGTCGAAACAGCGGAGCACGTGGATTATGGCATCGGTTTCGCGGATGTTTGCGAGAAATTTGTTGCCGAGGCCTTCGCCTTTAGAGGCTCCTTTGACAAGGCCGGCGATATCTACTATCTCGACCGTCGCGGGCACTATGGAGCGCGGATTGCACATTTCCACGAGCTTGTTGAGGCGTTCGTCGGGTACGGTTATCACGCCCACATTCGGCTCTATGGTGCAGAATGGGAAATTGGCCGACTGTGCCTTGGCGTTCGACAGACAATTGAAAAGTGTTGATTTACCTACGTTGGGAAGCCCAACAATGCCGCATTGTAATGCCATATGTAGTTCTTGTTTTTTATTCGGGGTGCAAATTTACTAAATTTTGGTGGATTTCAGAAGTGAAACACAAGTCCTGCCACCAATTGGTTGTTGTCCGATGCCGAGGGCTTGGCGGCGCTGTGACCGTAGAAATATTGTTCGAAATTGATGCGGAACGAAGTCCAGGTCTTATTGATTATTTTTGTGGCTGTGATGCCGGCAGTGATGCGACGGCATCCGTCGATATCGGTGCCGAGTGTGCCGTTTTTGCCATATAGGCCGTTCGAGGCGTCGGTTATGCCGTCGAATCGTGCCTGAAGCGAAACCACGTTTGCCAGGGGCCACTTCACATTGAAATCATAGTTGACAAAGAAATCCCACGCGTGCGCATCGGCATAGGTATTGCCGGTGTAGTGGCGGTAGATGTACTCGCCTTCGACAAATAGTCCAGCATATTTCCACGACAGCGACGCATTGAGCATGTTTACGCGCACGCCGGCACCGCTGCCGCCCGGGACACGCGACATAAAGCCTACTTCGGGACGGATGCCGGAGGCGGTAGTATAGTTGGCCTTGATGCTGTAGGTGAGCGCCGAGTTCCACTGCTTGTGGTCCGACATGTCGGAAGCGTTGAACACACCGCCTTCGAAGTAAAGCGGCAACTGGGGAATTGTATATCCTGCCTTGACGCCGACAGAGCGGAGGTTGCCGAATTTATTTGTGAGGGACGCATCGGCGAAGTAGTAGAGCGAGGGGTCGCGGGTGGCTTCCACGCTGAGAGGCACGCGCATCTGTCCGGCCATCAGGGCAAGCCCGGTAGTGGGGCGGACGCGTGCATATGCGTCGAGAATTTTTATTTTGCCGTTGTCACAGAAATCGACCTGAATGCGGTAATCGACTTTAGGCAGCACGTAGCCTCCGGCCACGAGACGTGCGTTGGCGACTTCGAAACGGCTCTCGCCCGTAGCGGTCGACAGTCGGTAGAACGTGCGGAATGTGCCGTTGAAAGTCGGCACATATTTCCACAAGTCTTCGTTGCTTTTGCTCTCATCGCTGTCGGCAAAGGCAGCCGACGACGAGAGCAAAAGCAATGCAGTGAGAAGCGTTTTTACTTTCATTGGTAATCGTAAACGAGTTTGATATCGTCGATAAACATTGTGGCGCCGGCTCCTCCGGTGAAGTAGTCGCCGTATTTGCTTGCCGACGCGCATATAATTAGATATTTGGGCGTGCGAGATGTGGATTTGTATTTCAGTTCGAAATCAAAAGGCACGTACGATGTTATAGTCTCGGCATTGTTCAACTGTCCGTAAGCGATGACTTCGGGTGCGTTGGGGTCGAACAGACGTCGGTTGTTGGGGTTTGTGCGTATTTCGTAGGCTTCGTCGCCGTCGATGAGCGCCGCCCACACCGAGCATGTGTCGGGCTGTCCGATGAGGTTTTTGAAATCGGAGGATGCGCGGTCGATGATAGCTCCGGTGTATTTATACATGCCTTGAACACGCACCGGACGCTCGGTGAATGGACGTCCTAAGCTGAGCACGCCGTTAGTGCCGTCGGTGCGCACATATCTGCCGGTGAAGATGTTGCCGGCGGCGAGCTTCACCACTATCCATTTGGTTTCGAGCTTGGCTGCCAGACCGGTGCCGGTGGGGGTGTCGTCGGTGGGCACGGTGTTCGACTGACCGACAGTGGCTGCTCCCTGGTTGCCGGTGCCCCAGTATGCATCGCCGTCTTCGGCCCACGGACACCATACGCGTTTGTCGAGCCACCAGTCTTCGAAGTCGCTGTTTGGCAACTGCAGCTCTTTGCCAGTGGTGAAATTGAGCGTGCTGCCGTAGTTGTCGTCGGAGTAGGCACGTACTTCATAGCTCGTTTCGGGCGACAAGTGCATTATGCAGCCCGTGAACGAGCCTCCGTTGTGTGTCACCTGATTCTCGGGCACTTTTGTCCATATTTCCGAGCCTGTGATGCGGTATTCGAAGCCGTTGTCGAGCCCTGCCTCGCCTTGTCCGTATACCCATGCCACGCAAGTCCATGCGTCGGCACTGACTGTGGTTACGGCCTCGTCGACAGTCTGCACATATACAGTCCACTCTTCTTTGTGCCCATAGTTCTCGGTGACGATTGAGAATGGCTTCGAGCCGTCGAAGGTGTCGCCCTCGAGCAGGTCCGGAGTCATTTGGGCCGAGGAAGCGGCGAGTTTCGCGCGTATTACCTTTATTTCTTTGAGGTCGGTGCCGGTGCGGACGAAGACTACAACACGGTGTCCGGGCACATCGATCACCGTCTCGCCCATCTGTCCTTCTACTTCGAAGTAGCGCTCAATGTTTTGTGCGCTTTCGATGCGCCACAGATAGCTCTGGTAGAGTTCAAGATATACGTAGAGCGGCGACGAAAGGTCGACCGTGCCGGCAAAAGGATTGTCGACGATGTGCGAGCCCGGAGTGAGCGAGTAGCCCGTGATCTGGACCGAGTATATGTCGGTGTCCTCGGGGAAGTTTATTGTCGCTACGCGGTTTACTGTATCTATCTGTGTGATGCCGCTCTGTCCGCGCGCTTCGAGCGAGATGAAATTGGCCTGTATGCGCGGATAGGGTATATTGTTTTTTATACAGCCGGAGAGAAGGGCTATGATGCAGAGAGCCGGAAGTAAGAATGCAAAACTGTTCTGTTTCATATCACTACCATCATGCCGAAGTTAATGTTGAAAATATTGAAACGGAAATTGGCGCCCGAAGTGGTGCGAGAGCCTTCGTAAATGCCGTCGGTAGTCTGTTTCTCGTGTTGCCACTTGAGGCCGAACACACCGAAGGAGATATTGAACGACACATAATCCTGTACGAATATGCACACGCCGGGGCTGAAATTGAGAGCTCCCTGGGTGATATTGGTGCGTGTGTCTTTGGGCTGGCCGTCGTATAGGCGTTTGAATCTCGAAGAGCCGCTGCCGAAACTGAGGTCTGTCTCGTTGAAGATGCCGAAGCGTCCGTGAGGGTCGAGTCCTACATAGGCACGGTGGAATGCCGACACGCTGAATGTCTGCTGATAGTAGCTGATGTCGCTCAGCGAGAAGTCGAGGTCTTCGTCGAAGTTGAATGAAAGGTTGGCCAGGTCGGCATAGCCGCGCGAGTATATGAGCTTCATGCCCACCGACATATTGCTTGTGTAGAAATATGATATTGCTGGCCTTACGGAGTATATTTTCCCTTTGAAGTCAATGTTCTGCAGCATTGAGAGTACTTCGATATCCTGTGTCTTGAGTTCGCCGTACGATGCCGTGATGCCGAAGCCCCATTTGCCTTTGGGAATGAAAATATAGTTGTAGAGCCCGCGGTCGAATCGGCCGTAGTTTGCTTCGGGAATGATAATGTCGACAGTATCTCCCTGCACAATCACTTTCTCAATCGAATCGGGCCGTGCGGTGTCTTTTTTGCGGTGTATGGTCTGAGCCTGGGACTGGGCGAGGCAGAGAAGAGCCGCAGCCAGGGCGATAATCAGTCTTGTCGTTTGTTTCATAGCCTGTTAGATGTAGAACATTACTCCGAAAGTGATTGAAAACAAGTTTACGCGGAAGTTGGCCTGCTGTCGTCGCATATTGGCTATGTATATCTGGTCGGTGGTTGTGCGTGTGTGTGTGTAATCGAATCCGAGCACGCCCACGTTTACCTCAATGGCGGAGTAATTGTTGAGAAATACCGACAGACCAGGTGCGAGACCCACACCGAATTTAATATTACGCGCGTATGTGCCTGTGAGGTCGTTGCCGGTGCCACTGATTATTTTCGACTGTCCGCCACCAAGCTGCATCTGCACTTCGTTGAAGAGGCCGAAGCGTGTCGATCGCCCCAGACTCATATACATGCGGAAAACTGCCGTGCCGTAGTAGCTGTGGCTAATGTTGTATAGGTTGTCGATGTTGTATTCTGTGTCTTTTCCCAAAACGACGTCGGCCGAATTCAGCCTGGTGCGCTGGCGGTTGTACGAGAAGCGGCCACCTGCGGCAAGGTTGTCTTTGAAGCAGAAAAGCACCGTCGGGCTCACCTTGAACGAGTAGGTGTCGCCGTTCATCCGTTCGAATATGAGAAATGAATAATTATTTTGGTCAGACTGCGAGTAGCTTACGCTTACGCCGGCGACCCACGCTCCTTTGGGCACGAACGATACTTGCTCTATTTTGCGTCTGAATTCCTGCTGTGCAGCCGCGTCGGCTGCACAGACCAGCAGAATGAGTGCCGTAAGCAGAGGCGCTGCAAGTTGTCGAAATCGCATATGTTGTTAATATGATTAAATCGTATTTTATGTTCAGTTGTCTTTCGGACCAAAAAGTTGGCACTTCTGGCACAAAATTTTTGTAAAGTTACGCAAAAAAAATGATTTATCTTTTATTGTAGACGTTTTTATT
>RYWL01000032.1 GCA_003979155.1 Muribaculaceae bacterium | reverse complement strand
ATCTTAGCAGTGTGGCGATTTACGAACCGAGGTACGATTTGAGCAGACGGCTCTTTGATTTGCTCAAGAAGGTCTTTCATACGCACAACCACTGCCTGCATCTCGGCATGATTGCTCTTCGATCCGAGAGTGTTGATTTCGCGACCCATTTCCTGAGCGATGAAACCGAGCTTTTTGCCCTGTCCGGGCTGCGGTGCATTCATCGTCTCGACAAAGTAAGTCAAATGCTTCGAGAGGCGCTGCTTCTCCTCGTTGACATCAAGCTTCTCTATGTAAAATATCATCTCCTGCTCCAGGCGCCCCTTGTCGTACTCGGCAACCGGAATCTTCGACAAGCCTTCTTCTATACGCGAGCGTATTTTAGTGATTCGCTCCTTCTCGTAAAAGTCGACAGTAGCCAGCAATTCGCCTATAGCCTTGATGCGCTCGGCAAAGAACCGCTCAAGAGCCTCTCCTTCGGCACGACGGTGAGCCATAAGACTCTCCACTGCCGTAGACACTGCCTCGGCAAGAGCCGTAGCATCGGCGTCATTGGCCGCTTCAGGAGCCACAGAGTGAACAGTGTCGGGAAAGCGCAGAAGCACCGAGTACCAGTCGGAAGGCTCGGAAATACCCAGAGCCGACGAAGCTGCGGAAATCTGCTCCTTATACGCCTTAAGGGCATCGACATTCAGTGTTATAGAAAGGGGGGCATCGACTCCCGGAAGAACTTCCGATGATATCACACAATCGACCTTACCGCGCTCAAGCACACGGCCTATTTCGGCACGGACATCAAGCTCGCGATCGCGAAAAGCCGCCGGAATGCGTACACTTAAATCAAGTTGCTTTGAATTTAGCGACTTGATTTCGACAGTTATTTTTTTTGTTGGAGACTCGGCCACTGCTTTGCCAAATCCCGTCATAGACATCAACATAAAAGTAGGCATTACGTGCGCGACCATCTTTCGTTATATCGAAAACCCTCGTGCGTGGTTCGATGGAGACACTTTCGTGGTGTCCGGGCAATTGCAAAATTACAAAAAAAATGTCAATCTGCCGTACTTTTAAAATATCTGAAGCTAAAAAAGCACAATTTCGCAATTCTGCACTCCTCCACCCTTGCCTACAAATTACCCACGACATCATATAATGTCGAAAACGCTTGAAAGGCGAAAGAAGACGAAAGAAATGCAAAACTTTGTAATAATCAGCCAAAAGCAGGTCAGAAACCATAGTTTTGGAGGATTATAAGCATATTTCTGCCCATAAACAAGAAATTCATTCCTCCCACAACTTTACTGCGGCCATATGCGCAAATGTCGGCAAAAATCGTTACTTTTGCCGTAAATATGCAACAATGGCAACACTACTGAATATAGAAACATCCGGAGCCGTATGCTCGGCCGCCCTTACAGGCGAAGGCATGATTCTGGCTCATAAGGAAGATTTTGAAGGTCGCAACCATGCCACTATGCTGAGCGGCTTCATCAAATACTGCCTCGACTATGCTCGCGACCACGAAATGCAGCTCAACGGCATAGCCATAAGCCTCGGCCCGGGCAGCTACACCGGTCTTCGTATCGGTCTGAGCGAGGCAAAAGGCCTTGCATACGCCCTCAACGTGCCACTGATTGGCATTAATACGCTCGAGCTCCTGACCTCGCGTGTGATGTTTTCGTCGCTCGACATCGACCCCGACACTGTTTTCTTGCCTATGGTCGACGCCAGACGCATGGAAGTGTTTACCGCCGCCTACGATTTCGGCCTGAATCCCTTGCTTGAGCCGCAGCCCCTTATATTTGATGAAAATTCTTATGCCGACATAAAAGCCACCGGCCGTCCTCTCCTTTACTTCGGCAGCGGTGCAGAGAAGGCTCAGCCCTTCTTCGCCGACACCCCTCAGGCCCGGTACGTGCCCGATGTGGAAGCTTTAGCGGTAGATATGATTGCCTTGGCCGAACGAGATTTCGCTCGCGGCAATTTCATCGACAAGGCCTACTCCACACCTTTATATCTCAAAGATTTCCAGGCGACAAAGCCCAAAAACAAGGTGCTATGAACGACAATTCTTTTCGCGACGACATACGCGCCGCTGTCGATGTGCTGCGCCGAGGAGGCATTATAGTATACCCTACCGACACAGTATGGGGTATCGGATGCGACGCCACTTCGCCTGAAGCTGTCCGCCGCGTTTTCGATCTCAAACAGCGAGCTGATGCAAAAGCACTCATCACACTCGTGGGCTCTTTAGCTCAACTTGAGCGCACGGTCGACTGCATTCCCGAAGTCGCATACCAGCTTATCGAATACAGCGAGCGGCCCACGACAATAGTCTACGACCATCCCGCACCCTCGGCCGGCATAGCCCCCGAACTGCTTGCCGACGACGGCACTATCGGCGTTCGAGTCACCGGCGAGACTTTCAGCAAAGCTCTCTGCGAGACATTCCGCAAACCCATTGTCTCCACTTCGGCCAATATAAGCGGACAGCCGGCGCCGGCATCCTTTGCCGAAATTGCGGCCGGAATTCTCGACGGCGCAGACTATGTGTGCCTTTCGCGACGCGACGAACCGGCTCAAAACAAGCCGTCGTCGGTAATAAGGCTCAGCGAAGGCGGTCTGTTCAAAATCATTCGCCCCTGAAAATGACCGACATCACGAAACACCGAATCATATACGCCGCAGCCGATTTATTATCGGTTGCGACAGGCTGGTTCTGTTTCAACATGCTTCGCTACAATTTTTTCCGCGACGCCGACGAAATGTGGTACTCGGTTTGCGACTTTCTACTCAGTGCCCCTGTAATACTCGGGCAAATCGCCGTGCCGGTGTGTATGCTCATCCTTTATGTCATATCGGGGTCGTACAACCGCTCGAACACACTCTACAAATCGCGTCTCGACGAGACCCTCAACACCCTTACGGTGTCGTTCACAGGCATGCTCGGCATTTATTTCACAGCACTGCTCAACAACAACATACCCGAACGCCTCGAAGCCTACGAACTCATGGCCGTACTGCTATGCTGCCTATTCGTCCCGACGGCGTTTGTAAGACTTATAATACTGAATCACAACGCAAAACTGATAAAACAAGGCCGATATGCCATGAAAACGCTCGTCGTGGACGCTTCACCGGCAAACGAAGCCAAACTCGCGCGTATACTTACCTCGCGAGCTACATCGGGCCTTAAAATCATTGCTTGCGTCGACCTGAACGACTCCTGTCCCCAGCCGACACTCCAGGGCATTCCGGTCGAAAAGACCGACGACATCGAAAGCCTCTGCCACAGGCTCGGCATACAGGCTATTGTGGTGCTCAGCAGCGGCAACATAGCATACACTGCCGGACTTCTCGACAGCCTCTACCGGCTCGACTTGCCGATGTTTATCACACCCGACTTGCACAGCCTCATTCTGGCACGTCCGCGACTGGCCACAGTGAGCGGCGAACCGCTCGTCGACATAACCAACGCAAAAATATCGCCGGCATCTGTAAATCTCAAGCGCCTCGGCGACATCGTCGTGTCGGCACTGGCGCTTATAATGCTATCGCCCCTCTTAGCAGCGCTCGCCATTGTGGTAAAGCTCGACTCTCCCGGACCCGTATTTTACCGCCAGACCCGAATCGGCTACCACAAAAAACCATTCCGAATCATCAAATTCCGCTCAATGCGGGCCGATGCAGAGACCAACGGTCCGGCGCTCTCTTCTGCCAACGACCCGCGAGTGACACACTTCGGACACATAATGCGCAAATACCGCCTCGACGAGTTGCCTCAATTCTGGAATGTTCTGATTGGGCAGATGTCGCTCGTAGGGCCGAGACCTGAACGCGAATTCTTCTTAAAAAAAATTCTCGAACGACATCCGGCAAGCTCACTGCTGCATCAGGTTAGGCCCGGCATCACGTCTTGGGGTATGGTAAGCTACGGATACGCTTCCAACGTCAATCAGATGATGGAGCGCCTGTACTACGACCTCCTCTATATAGAAAATATATCTCTCGCTACCGACCTCAAGATAATTCTGCATACGGTAGACACTGTAATCAACGGTCGCGGCAAATAAGCGCGACAAACGGGTTTTGATAATTATGTCAACAATAAGTACATCGACCGACAACAAGGGAACGAAAGGCACCAACCGCCTGCGCGAAGCTTTCTTCGCCTTTCTTATATGGCGCGAACAGCATATCAAAGAAAAAACCTTCGTCCTCGCGTTAGCCCTGATAGTGGGCATATTCACCGGTCTGGCAGCCATTGCCCTCAAATGGCTCATACACTATATATCGGAGGTTCTCACAGCCGGCATCAATCTCGAATCCGGCAACTACATATATATACTCCTGCCGGCCGTCGGAGTAATACTTACGGCACTGTACGTACGCTACATAGTGCGCGACAACATCAGCCACGGCGTGACGCGCGTGCTCTATGCTATCTCGCAGAATAAAAGCCGGCTGAAGCGGCACAACGTGTATACATCAGTGCTGGCATCATCGGTCACTATCGGTTTTGGCGGCTCTGTCGGAGCCGAAGGCCCTATTGTATATACAGGCGCCGCCATTGGCTCAAATCTCGGACGCCTATTCCGCATGTCGCCACGCATTCTCATGATTCTTGTAGGCTGTGGCGCCGCCGCCGGCATCGCCGGCATTTTCAAGGCTCCGATTGCCGGCATGCTTTTCACCCTCGAAGTGCTAATGCTCGACCTAACGGCGGTGTCGGTGATGCCTCTGCTTATAGCATCAATCACCAGCACTACATTAGCATACATGTATACAGGCTATGAATTCGAGTTTTTCTTCGCACAAACAGAAAATTTCTACACTTCACGTATCCCCTACGTGATATTGCTCGGCATCGTCAGCGGCTTCATCTCTCTGTATTTCACACGTGTGATGAACATGATGGAGTCGTTCTTCGGACGCTTTAAAAACCGCTGGCTGAAAACACTTGTCGGCTGTCTCATCCTTTCAGGACTTGTGTTTATATTTCCGCCTCTTTACGGCGAAGGCTACGGCTCGATTGTAAGCCTGCTCAACGGCGACACTTCGGCTATCGTAAACGGCTCATTTTTCTACGGCGACCGCAATCAGGTGGGAATGCTCGCCCTGTTCATCGGACTGGTAATCGCTACAAAAGCATTTGCCACATCGGCCACAAACGGGGCCGGAGGTGTCGGCGGCACATTCGCACCCTCGCTCTACGTGGGATGCCTCACCGGTTTTCTCTTTGCATTTATAGTGAATAACTTCGGGCTTAACATAGTGGAGCTATCCAACAAAAACTTCGCCCTCATGGGCATGGCCGGCGTGATGAGTGGAGTAATGCACGCGCCGCTCATGGCAATCTTCCTCACCGCCGAGCTTACCGGAGGATACGACCTCTTTCTGCCACTGCTAATTGTGAGCACAATCTCATTTGGCACAATCAAGATTTTTGAGCCATACTCAATCTATACGATGCGACTTGCCAAACGCGGCGAACTCCTCACACACCACAAAGACAAGGCCGTGCTCACACTCCTCAAAATCAACAACGTAATCGAGACTGATTTCATTCCCGTATACCCCGACATGACACTCAAAGACATGGTCGACACCATAGCCCGGAGCAAGCGAAACCTCTTCCCCGTGCTCAACGAAAACCATGAACTCATAGGAGTGGTTCTGCTCGACGAAATACGCAATATAATGTTTCGCCCCGACCTCTACCGACGCATGAAGGTAAATACTTTCATGTCTGTACCTCCGGCAAAAATCGATGTGGGAGCAAACATGGACTCCGTAATGAAAACTTTCGACTCCACTGGAGCATGGAATCTGCCTGTGGTCGAAAACGGTAAATACGTGGGCTTTGTGTCGAAGAGCAAAATCTTCAACTCATACCGCCGAGTGCTGCGACACTATTGCGACGACTGACACACCGGCGTCGAGACTTCAATCACACAGCGGAAGCCGGTTCATCTGCTCGATATAGTCGAGAATCTCGTCCCGGCCCACGCCCTTTTCGCTCGATGTACGGAAAACAGGAGGCAACTCTTCCCATCTCTCGAGCAGCTTCTGAAGATAAGCGCCAATCTTGCCGTCGGTCGCAGATGCCGACTGCTTGTCGGTCTTTGTGAATACGATGCTGAACGGCACTCCGTTCTCTCCGAGCCACTCCATGAACTCAAGGTCGATTTTCTGCGGTTCGTGGCGGCTGTCGACAAGCACAAAGAGATTGGTCATCTGCTCGCGTCCGAGAACATAGTTCTTGATGATTCCCTCAAGGCGGTCGCGGTCCGACTTCGAGCGGCGTGCGAAACCATAACCGGGCAAATCGACTATATACCACGAATCATTGACCAAAAAATGATTGATAAGCATTGTCTTGCCCGGCGTGGCCGATGTCATAGCCAGGCCTTTGCGGCCGGTGAGCATATTGATTAACGACGACTTACCCACATTCGAGCGGCCAATAAACGCATACTCGTGCCGGCGCTCGGCCGGGCACTTGCGGTAGTCGGAATTGCTTATCACAAAACGTGCTGTATTGATTATCATATCCATGCCTGTTAATTATTTGCAAAGGTAAGCATAAGTAGAGCGCTTGAGCAAATTTATTTTTAAACACTCCAAGTACATAATCACAGTTTTTTGCGTACCTTTGCGAACACAATCAACCCTTGTGAAAGACTCTGTATAACTACACAAATGGCATTTAATAAAAAGAATCTGTACCGCACCGCACGCGACTACGTGTTCATCACATTCGGAATGGCCCTGTATGCATTTGGCTTTTGCGGATTTATTCTTCCGGAAAAAGTGGTAATCGGCGGCCTTGCCGGCGTGGGTACTATCGTTTACTTTCTCACCGGCATTCCGGTCGGCATCACTCAATATGCCTGCAATCTTCTTCTGCTTGCTATTGCCTATAAGATTGTGGGCAAGAAATTTGTTCTCGGCACCATTTACGGAGCCACGATGATATCGGTATTCGTATCGATATTCCAGCCGCTGCTGCAAGGCGGCTTTACCAACGACCCTCTCACCAACGTGGTCATTGGCGGAGCGCTGGCAGGCGTAGGCATAGGCGTGGCATTCACACACAACGGCTCAAGTGGCGGCACCGATATTATTGCGGCTATGGTGCAGAAATACACCAACGTGAGCATCGGCCGCACCATGCTCTGCAACGACTGCATAATCATATCATCGTCGTACTTCTTGTTCCACCAGATGGACAAAGTGGTATACGGCTTCATCGTGCTGCTGCTCAGCGCATATGTAGCCGACCTCGTTGTGAACACAAACCGTCAGGCTGTGCAGTTTACCATTTTCTCAAAGAAATGGGAAGAAATCGCCACTGCCATAAACAACGAGGCAAAACGCGGATGCACCGTACTCTCGGGCATGGGATGGTACTCCAAGCACGAAGTGAAAGTGCTTATGGTAATGTGCCGCAAAATTGAATCGGTGACTATCTCGCGAATCATCAAATCTATAGACCCCGACGCATTCATCACCCAATGTAACGTGAACGGCGTATATGGCAAAGGATTCGACGAACTCAAAGTGAGGATGAAAGCACCCGACCATCATCCACATCAGCCCAAGCTCCACAATCCGGCGGTCAACACATCGCAGATACCTCCTAAATTCTGATTATCATGGCAGCACGAAACAGTTTCTGGCACCGTGTTGTTGATTTATATGTCGACGGCTTCCGCAGCATGACTGTAGGCCGAAAGCTGTGGTTGCTGATAATCATCAAGCTCTTTATCATTTTCGCCATACTCAAGCTGTTTTTCTTTCCAAATCTGCTGCAGCGCGACTACAACACAGATGCCGAGCGCGCCGATGCCGTAAGAGAATCGCTCATACATACCCTTGAATAACTAACTACCTAAAACACATAGATTATGAATGAACTAATTGGAGTGGTCGACTGGTCGAGAGCACAATTTGCCCTTACGGCCATGTATCACTGGCTTTTCGTGCCCCTTACAATCGGTCTCTCGCTGATTGTGGCAATCATGGAGAGCATTTACGTTCGGACGGGTGACACCCGCTGGAAAGGAATCACAAAATTCTGGATGACTCTATTCGGCATCAACTTCGCCTGCGGTGTAGCCACAGGCATAATCCTTGAGTTTGAATTCGGCACCAACTGGTCGAACTACAGCTGGTTTGTAGGCGACATTTTCGGTGCACCGCTTGCTATCGAAGGCCTGCTTGCATTCTTTATGGAAGCCACTTTTGTCGCCGTCATGTTCTTCGGTTGGAACAAGGTGAGCAAGAAGTTCCACCTGGCCTCCACATGGCTCACAGCCCTGGGCGTAAGCCTGTCGGCGCTGTGGATTCTTGTGGCCAACGCCTGGATGCAGTATCCGGCAGGCTGCGAATTCGACCCGGCACAGATGCGCAATGTAATGACCGACTTCGCGGCCGTTGCCCTCAGCCCGGTGGCAGTGAACAAATTTTTCCATACCGTATTCAGTGGCTGGGTACTCGGCGCCGTATTCGTTGTAGGCGTCAGCTCATGGCTGCTGCTAAAAAAACGCAATGCCGAGGCTGCCCGCAAATCTGTTGTCGTAGCATCGTGGGTAGGTCTCGTCGGCATCCTTGCCACTCTTTACACCGGCCATGGCTCGGCAGTCGAGGTATCGCGCCATCAGCCCATGAAGCTCGCCGCCATGGAGGGTCTCTACCGTGGATCTTGCGGACAAGACCTCGTTGCTGTGGGCATTCTCAAACCCGAAGACAAACGCACTGCCGAAGACCCCATGCTCTTCAGCATCGACATACCCCGCGGACTTTCGTTCCTGGCCAATTCTGATTTCGACTCATTCGTACCAGGAATCGACGACCTTATCGAAGGCCGCACAATCACAGAGCAGAACGACACCGTCTACGGCCTCTCGTATGCACACAAAATGGCATTAGGCGCAAGCGTACGCGCGGCACTGGCCGACTACGATGCAGCACGCCTCAGCGGCAATACCGCCGCAATGAATGCCGCCGCCGACAGCATACAGAAAAACTTCCGCTACTTCGGCTACGGCTACCTGTCGTCGCCAAAGGCAGCCGTGCCCAATGTCGACCTCACATTCTACACCTTCCACATCATGGTTGCTGCCGGGGGCTACCTGCTGCTGCTGTTCGTGGTGATGCTTTTCGTGAGCCTGCGCCGCAGCGATTTGCTCTCCAACAAATGGCTGTGCATACTCGGCATAATATCAATCGCCATAGTATGGATTTGCAGCCAGTCGGGCTGGATTGTTGCCGAAGTAGGCCGTCAGCCGTGGGTGATTCAGGACCTCATGCCCACAACTTCGGCCATATCGGGCATACGCGAAGGCTCTGTGCAGACCACATTCTGGATTTTCGCCATACTTTTCACCGGCCTGCTGATTGCCGAAATAAGCATCATGATCCGCTATATTTCGGCAACATCGAAAACCGATATCCAACAACCTAAAAAATAAGCAACGACCATGGATACTCTCGCAACTCTTCAGGCTTACTGGTGGCTTCTGATAGCCATACTCGGTGCCGCACTGGTATTTCTGCTCTTCGTTCAGGGCGGACAGTCGATGCTATATTGCAAATCGACCGAGGCCGAGCGCCAGCTCATGGTAAACTCGCTCGGACGTAAATGGGAATTCACATACACCACTCTCGTAGTCTTCGGCGGCGCTTTCTTCGCTGCATTCCCCTTGTTCTACAGCACCAGTTTCGGCGGTGCCTACTGGCTGTGGATGCTCATTCTGCTGAGCTTTGTCATACAAGCTTTCAGCTATGAATTCCGCCGCAGAAAAGGCAACATCTACGGCACACGCTTCTACGACACTCTGCTGCTTTGCAACGGCTTCTTCGGATGCACGCTGCTCGGAGTAGCTGTCGGTATATTCTTCTTTGGCGGCGACTTCATCGTGGCAAAAACAAATCTGCTCGACGTATCGGCTCCTGTCATCTCGCAGTGGGCTCCCACACACGGCCTCGAGGCAATAGCATGCTGGAAAAACCTTCTGCTCGGCATAACGGTATTCTTCCTTGCACGCACCATGGGCGCCATGTATTTCATCAACAATATCGGCGGCGACAAAGACTTTGCAGCACGTATGCGCCGCAAAGTGCTCGTCAACGGCCTTATTTTCGCAGTGCTCTTCGTAGCATTCACAGTCGTGCTCCTCTGCGCGCCGGGCCTGCGCGCGAATGACGAAGGCAAGTTTGTCAACGAAGCCAACATATATCTCCACAATCTTCTCGACATGTGGTGGTTTGCCGTAATATTCGTGCTCGGCGTAGTGGCCGTGCTCACAGCTGTCTTCGGCACCGCTCTGTCGCGCACCTGGCGAGGCGGCATATGGGTGGCGGGCTTCGGTGTCGCTGCCGTTATCGTAGTGCTGTTCGGCATCGCCGGCTACAACCACACGGCATATATGGCATCTAATATCGACCCGCAGTCGTCGCTGTCGATAGCCAACAGTTCATCGTCGCTGTTCACACTCACAGTGATGAGCTGGGTATCGATTCTCGTTCCCTTCGTGCTCGCATACATCTGGATTGTATGGCGCAAGATGAACGCCACACCCCTCACAGAAGAAGAACTCAACAAAGATTCGCACGTCTATTGACGCACGATGGCAGACACGTTTCACACCATAGCGGCCCCGACGGAGGCAATATATAAGGAGAAGATGAGCAAATTTCTTGCCTTCGCTCACCCTGTATCAAGCTCCGTCGAGGCTCGCGAAGTAATCGCTGCATATCAGAAACGATATCATGATGCCCGACATGTCTGCTGGGCATACATGCTCGGCTCGGCCCGCACCGATTTTCTCAGCACCGACAACGGCGAGCCCTCGGGCACGGCCGGAAAACCCATTCTGGGACAAATCAATTCTTTCGGCCTCACTGACATTGTCATAGTCGTCGTGCGTTACTTCGGAGGTATAAAACTCGGCACCTCAGGCCTGATTGTCGCCTATCGCGAGGCCGCACGCGAAGCTCTTGCCGCAGCAGATATTATAGAGTGCCACGACATGGAGCGCATCGAGTTCACGTTTCCCTATCTGGCAATGAACGACGTGATGCGCCTCACAAAAAGCAGCAGCGTGGAAATTATTGGGCAAGTGTTCGACAACTCCTGCTCAATGGTTTTGAGCATACGCGCCGACGAAGCCGACATGCTCCGCTCGCGCCTTGCCGACATCGACGGCGTAACACTGACAACTGATTGAAAATGAACAGATTTCCCTCGGCAGCACTTTTCGACCTCGATGGAGTTCTCATCGACAGTGAAACCATTTACACCGAAATATGGAGCCGCATTGAACGCGCACATCCTACCGGCATAGACAATTTCGCTCTAAAAATCAAAGGTTCGACCCTTCAACGGATTCTCGACAAATACTTTCCCGAACCCGACATCCGGGCCGATGTCGTGCGCATGCTCAACGACGACGAGCAATCGATGCCATTTCCCATTTATAACGGCGTAATCGATTTTCTCAAGAGCCTCAGAAACGCAGAGGTTCCCACGGCAATAGTGACAAGCAGCAACGAGATGAAAATGTCAAGGCTCTATGAAATGCACCCCGGCTTTCCAGACTTATTCGACACTATCATCACCGCTGACGCAATCACAAAATCGAAGCCCGACCCTGAGTGCTATCTCACCGCAGCGGCACGTCTGGGAGTAAACGTCGCCGACGCTGTCGTCTTTGAAGATTCGTTCAACGGACTCATGGCCGGACGCGCCGCCGGAGCACACCTTGTTGCACTCTCCACCACCAACACAGCCGAGAGCCTTGCCAAATATGCCGACGCGGTAATACCATCCTTTATCGGGCTGACGGCCCGGTCTTTGCAGGAGCTCCTTTTACGATAATCGACACGGCCACGCAGGCGGCCAGGGCCCACGGATAATAGAGGTACGAAAACGGCTCGGCAGGAGATATCCCGGCCAACGAACATGCCAGAAGGGTCTGCGCGCCATAAGGAATGATACACTGCACAATGCACGACGAGGTGTCGAGCAAGGAGGCTGCCTTGCGCGGAGCTATGCCGAAACGCTTAGAGATTTCGCGAGTGAGCGAACCCACAGTAATAATCGCCACCGTATTGTTGGCTGTGCACATATTCACCAGCCCGACAAGGAGCGATACACATACCTCAGCGCCCCTCATTCCGCTTATATGACGTGTGAGCGACTGCAGCAGCCATTCGATGCCGCCGCAGGCCTTCACGAGGCCGAGCATACCGGCCGACATGAGCGTTATCACTATAAGATTGCCCATACCGTCGATGCCGGCACCCATAAAGCCGGCCATTGCAACCGGTGTATACCCAATAAAAAGCCCCATGACAAGTGCCGACAAAATGCCGAGACTAAGCACTATAGTCACATTTATCCGGGCAACGGCAGTGACTACGACAATGAGATACGGCAACACGAGCCATGACGCAGAGACATCGACCGGCAGACTGGTCGGTTTTGCATCGAAAGTCTGAAAAAGATAGATACACAGAGTGAGCAGTGCCGCCGGGAGCGCTATGCGGATATTGGCCCTGAACTTGTCGGACATATCACAACCCTGCGAACGCGTCGATGCGATTGTAGTGTCGGAAATAAACGACAGGTTGTCGCCGAAGAAAGCGCCTCCGAGCACTACCGCAATCATAAACGGAGCGCTGACTCCGGCACCGGCAGCTATCTCGGCCGCAAGCGGAGCAAGCGCAACTACTGTGCCTACCGATGTGCCTACCGACAACGAAATAAAGCAGGCGGCGACAAACATGCCCGGCACTAACATCGACGGTGGCAGATAACGCAGTGTTAGAGCCACTGTTGCGTCGACAGCGCCCATCTCTTTGGCAAGTGATGCAAAGGCTCCGGCGAGAATGAATATCCAAATCATGTATATGATGTTGGAGTGCCCGGCGGCTCGCGAAAATATTTCGAGCCGCTCAACTATACTGCCTTTACTTATGGCCACTCCCCAGGCCGAGGCTACAAGCAGGGCCACAGAAAACGGCATAACATAGAAGTCGCCCGCGATGAGCGATACTACCACATAGAGCAAAAGGAATATTATTACAGGCGACAGCCCCTTGAGTCCTCGCCCGAGGCTTATTGATTCTGGTTGCATTTTACGGGGTTTTGCAAAAACTCCGCAAATTTACTATTTTTTTTGCGAACTTGCTGTTGGCGGCTCTCCGGAGCCGGAGAGCCGCCGGTAGTGCCGCTATCGAGGTCGGCAGGTATTTTCCACGACATTACGGCGAAAATGACCACGAGCACTCCGAGTGAGAATATCACTATCGCCGAGGCCTGCAGCACTCCGTTCAGACCCGTTAGCGGCGGTACTATAGCTCCAAAAACATAGCCGGTAATGCCCAATATGGCCGAGGCTACACCGGCATCGGAGCGGCCTTCATTCATTGCCAGAGTGTTGCTCATAGAGAAAAGCATACCGAGACCGAACAGCATCGGAACAAGGCAGATTTCATACAGAATAAAGCTATCGTTAAAGAAGAAGAGAACCACGCCGAGAGCCGTAACCGACACAATAAGTATTATAGCACCGGCAAAACCGGCAGTCTTCAACATTTTGAATTTCAGCGCGAGCATCGACCCTAAGACCACAAAGAGAGCATTGACACCTACTATCAGGCCGAAATGTATCTCGGAATATCCAAAGTGACGCTGAATGATGAATGTAGCCGACGACACATACGCGAAAAGTATGCCCAGCGCAGTGCCTTTAAGCAAGGTGTGAACCATAAAACGCCTGTTGCGCAGCATTGTGCCGTAGTTACGGAATGCACCGAGAAGCGTACCGTGGTTGCGACGCTCGTAAGGCAGACTCTCCTTCATTCTCGGAGCAAAGGCAAAGACTGCCAAAGCTATCACGGTGAGGAAAACAAAAACCGCCTGCCAGCCCCAGGCATGAGCAACAAAGCCGCCGAGAACAGGTGCTGTAGCCGGGGCGATGCCGTTGATAGCGCCTATCAGAGCCATGGTCTTTGCCAGCATGCGACCACTATAGAGGTCGGTAGGTATTGTTCGCGCGAGAAAATATCCGCCCGAGGCTCCAAGCCCCTGCACAAAGCGGCACACAAGGAAAAAACATACATCAGGCGAAAAAACGCTCACGATGCCCGCTATCATAAACACAGCCAGCGACCACATGAGCGTGGGCTTACGTCCGTATTTATCGCTCACTGGTCCAAGAACAAGCTGACCAATGGCAAGACCCACCATACCCATGGTAAGACCGAGCTGAATCGTGGAGACCGAGCAGCCGAAAGAATCGCGCATCTCGGGCATCGCCGGCACGAACATATCGTTTACAAACGAACCGAATGCGCTCAGAGCCGCCATGTAAGCTACAAAAAAAGTGAAATTAACAGCCTCCGTGGGCTGTGTGCTGTCTGTATCCTGTTTTTTCATATTATCGAAACGTAAGCCCGCGGCTTCGGGTTCATCACTATAATTATATTTCAATTGTTAAATAATGTTAGCACCTACCAAACTTATAGTACTTTGTATTGCATAGTACTATAAAAGGACATACCTTTGCATCGTAAAACATACAGACCCCTCAATAATCTACAATCTAAAAAAGCAAATCAATGGCAACAAACATCGACAATCTGAAATCGCAAATGCGCAAGGGGATGCTGGAGTTTTGCGTGTTGCTGCTGCTACAGCACAGCGATGCCTATGCCTCCGAAATCATAGCGAAAATGAAAAACGCGCATATGATAGTTATGGAAGGTACGCTCTATCCACTGCTGACCCGTTTGAAAAACGACGGCCTGCTTTCGTATCGCTGGCAAGAGTCGACCTCGGGGCCTCCACGCAAATATTACAGCATCACACCTATCGGGCAGATGTACCTCGACCAGCTCGAAGAGTCGTGGCGCGAAATATCACTCACCGTTAATCATCTACAAAATCTACAATCTTAATTTTCCTGCACATGAAACGTACTTTTCCCACGAATATCGATGGCCGGGTATTTTATATCGACGATGATGCCTACAATGTGCTCAACCAGTATTTATCCGAGCTGCGAAACGCCTTCAAAGGAGAAGAAGGCGCCGAAATCGTTGCCGATATCGAAAGCCGTATCCGCGACCACTTCTCCGACCAGAGCGTCACAGCTTCGCCCATCGTGACTATTACCGACGTTGAGCGCGTGATTGCAATCATAGGCCGTGCCGCCGACTTATCGGACAAATCTGAAGAAGAAGAGAGCACGGAGAGCGAACCCGAAAGCAAAACCCAGAACACTCATAATCAGCGCACGGCTACACTTCCTCCGCCTATTGCGGCACGCAAAAAGCTCTACCGCAGCATGCGCAACAAAGTGCTCGGCGGCGTATTCGGAGGCATGGCCGCCTATTTGGGCTGGAACGCCAACGTGATGCGTATTCTGTTTCTCTGCCTGGTATTTTTCATGCTCTCGCACCACTTCGGTCTGTTAATACTTGCCTACCTCATCGCATGGATGGTGATTCCCGAAGCGCGTACACCGCGACAGATTCTCGAAATGAACGGAGAGGCTATAAATGTAGGAAATCTCGGACGCACTGTCATAAGCGAATCAGGGGCTGTGCCGCCTCCGGTGAAGGAAAATTCGGGCAGCAACTTCCTGTTGACATTTACGTCATTCGTCGGCAAGTGCATAGTAGGGTGCATAGGACTCACTGCCGGCATAATATTCATTTGCTCGGTTATTTATTTCATCGCAGCAATAATAAATGTAGGCACGATGAGCTTCTTCCACAACTCTATGTACGATTTCATAGGCTTTGACGGCTTCGAAAGCATGGGGATCAACATTCTGCTTATCACAATGATAGGAGCTTTGGCACTCTCCATTGTATCGGGCTTTACTTCGTGGGCCTGCATCAGTTCACTGCTTGTTCTGCCTCCAATGCGTCGTCCTATTGTTGTCTCGCTGCTCGTAATCCTCGTTATTCTTATTGTAGCAGTCGCCGCAATGTCGTTGCTCATGTTATGATTGCTACATTTTTGTGCACGCTGCTCCTCTTCCTCTTATTGTCCTGAACATCTCAGCTGCCAGAAGGCAACCGCCGACGCAGCCGCCACATTGAGCGAATCGACACCGTGCGCCATTGGTATGCGGCATACATAATCGGCGCCGGTGATTTGCTTGTCTGCAAGACCGTCGCCCTCGGTGCCGAGAACTATAGCCAGTCGTGGCTCGGCACAGAGGGCCGGATTGTCGATTGACACCGAATCGTCGCGCAATGCCATGGCCACGGTCTTGAACCCGAGTTGTCGAAGCTGCACATAGCCGCCGTCGAGCCATGTCCACGGCACAAGAAACACCGACCCCATCGACACTCGCACGGCTCTACGGTTGAGAGGGTCGCACGATGTGGGCGTAAGAAGCACCGCATCAATGCCCAAAGCAGCCGCCGAGCGAAAAATCGCACCAATGTTGGTCGTGTCGACAACTCCGTCAATCACGGCAACTCGCCGGGCGCCGCGCACAACATCTTCAACTGCCGCAGCCAAAGGCCTGCGCATGGCGCACAGCACTCCACGGGTGAGAGTGTAGCCTGTAAGCGACGACAGCAATTCTCTCGAACCGGTATACACAGTCATGTCGGGACACCGCGCTATTATATCGGCGGCATCACCCTCGATATGTCGCTCCTCGCATAGGAGGGCAAGCGGCTCGAGCCCGGCATCGAGCGCCACACGTATTACTTTCGGACTTTCGGCAATAAAAATTCCATTCTCGGGGTCGAGCCGGTTTCGAAGCTGAGCTTCCGTAAGGGTGGCGAAGACAGCCAACCCGGGAGTGTCGAGTGTATCGATATACTTAATCATATCGCAAATTTACGGAAATTTGCTTACTTTTGCCATATGATTAATCCGCTTGCTAAAATACTTAAGGGCATTCGCCACTATCTCAGATTAAAACGCATGCCCATGAGACTCGAATTCGTAGTCACCGACTACTGCAATCTCAATTGCCGAGGCTGCACCCACTACTCGCCCCTGGCGCCGCGGGAGTTCGAACAGCTTGAGAGGCTCTCGCTCTCCATGAAGCAGCTTGCCGGCATATGCGGCAGCAAGGTGAAAAGCGCATACCTCATTGGAGGCGAGACTCTTCTCTATCCTCACCTGATTGAGGCAATGGAAGCCCTTCGTAAGTATTTTACAACACAGAAACTATATATTTTCACCAACGGCCTGGCATTGCCGAAGATGAGCGACGAATTCTTCGACACCGCACGCCGGCTCGACTTCATCGTCGCTGTAACACGCTACCCCATAAAATTTGACTACGACAAGGTGCTCAACGACCTGCGTACCCGCAGGGTGAAGACAGAGGTATTCGGCGACCGCTCGATGGCCGACAGTTTCTTCCGCTTCGCACTCGACCCCAAAGGACGCCAGAACGCACGGCTATCGCATTTCAAGTGTTATAACCGCGGATGCATGTCGATTGTCGGCGACAGATTGTATCCATGCTCTATCAGCGCCTGCGTAGGACACCTCAACAAAGCCCACGGCATGGCATTCGAGCATCACGACAAAGACTATCTGCGCATTCCCGACATAGAATCTTTTTCTCAGATACGCCGTCTGCGAGAAAAACCGGTGCCGTTCTGCCGCTACTGCATCTATCCGGTTGACACTGTCAGATACGCCCCGTCGAAGCATGGTAAGGAGGAATGGGTCGAAGATTGAATGTTCTTACACACAGCTTCTTGCATCCACTCCATAAAAAAAGCCACATCTTGCGATGCGGCTTTTTTTATGGAGTGGAATTGCAAATTACTTGCTGAGTTTCTCTTTGAGAGCTGCGAGAGCTTCGAGGTCTCCGAGAGTAGTGCGCTCGAGAGGAGTTGTAGCTGCGGGAGCTTCAACTTCTTTCTTGGGAGCGGCCTGACGCTTAGCCTTACGCTCTGCCTGCTTTTCGTTGCGGGTTTCGTCTTCGAAGATGCGGCTGTGCGAGAGGATGATGCGCTTGCTGTCTTTGTTGAATTCAATCACCTTGAAGTTGAGCTTCTCGTCAACCTTGGCGGTAGTGCCGTCTTCTTTAACGAGGTGTTTGGGAGTTGCGAAGCCCTCAACACCGTAGGGAAGAGCGACAACAGCACCCTTGTCGAGCATTTCGATGATTGTGCCTTCGTGAACAGAGCCAACGGTGAACACTGTCTCGAATACATCCCAGGGGTTTTCTTCGAGCTGCTTGTGGCCGAGGCTGAGACGACGGTTGTCCTTGTCGATCTGAAGAATTTCCACTTCGATTTCAGCACCAATCTGGGTGAATTCGCTGGGGTGTTTGATTTTCTTTGTCCAGCTGAGGTCGCTGATGTGGATGAGGCCATCGACACCTTCTTCAATTTCAACGAATACGCCGAAGTTAGTGAAGTTGCGCACTTTTGCTGTGTGGCGGCTGCCAATGGGATAGCGTACTTCGATATCTTCCCATGGGTCTTTCTTGAGCTGCTTGATGCCGAGGCTCATCTTACGCTCGTTGCGGTCGAGTGTGAGGATGACTGCTTCGACTTCGTCGCCGATTTTGAGGAATTCCTGAGCGCTGCGGAGGTGCTGGCTCCACGACATTTCGCTTACGTGGATAAGACCCTCTACGCCGGGAGCGACTTCGAGGAATGCGCCGTAGTCAGCCATGACAACAACCTTGCCCTTAACCTTGTCACCAACTTTGAGGTTGGCATCGAGAGCATCCCAGGGGTGGGGAAGGAGCTGCTTGAGACCGAGAGCAATGCGTTTTTTCTCGTTGTCGAAATCGAGGATAACGACATTGAGTTTCTGGTCGAGCTGTACGACTTCGCTGGGATGATTTACGCGGCCCCAGCTGAGGTCGGTGATGTGGATAAGACCGTCGACACCGCCAAGGTCGATGAACACACCGTAAGAGGTGATGTTCTTGACTGTGCCTTCGAGTACCTGGCCTTTTTCGAGCTTGCTGATAATCTCACGCTTCTGCTGCTCGAGCTCAGCTTCGATAAGGGCTTTGTGAGATACGACCACGTTGCGGAATTCTTCATTGATTTTAACGACTTTGAATTCCATGGTCTTGCCTACGAATACATCGTAGTCGCGAATAGGCTTAACATCAATCTGCGAGCCCGGGAGGAAAGCCTCGATGCCGAACACATCGACAATCATGCCACCTTTGGTGCGGCACTTGATGTAACCCTTGATGATTTCGTCGTTACTGAGAGCTGCATTGACGCGGTCCCAGCTGCGGGCTGCACGTGCTTTCTTGTGCGAAAGGATGAGCTGACCCTTGCGGTCTTCCTGGTTTTCGATGAATACCTCTACTTTGTCGCCAACTTTGATGTCGGGGTTGTAGCGGAATTCGCTCATAGGAATAATACCGTCTGATTTGTAGTCGATGTTAACCACTGCCTCACGCTTGTTGAGAGCGATGATGGTACCTTCGATTACTTCTTTGTCTTTTACCGAGTTAAGAGATTCCTCGTATGCCGAGGTAAGCTCCTCGCGCGATTTCTCGCCTGCAGCTTCGCCATGCTCGTAAGCAGCCCAGTCGAAATCTGCAATCGGTGAATTGGTTGTTTCTGCCATTTAAATTAGGTTAATAAATAAGTTGATTAAAAAAATTGCCGCAAGCGCTTCTCACGCTCTTAGCGCGGCAAAAGTACGAATTTATCCGCACTTACGCAAATATTTTTTCAAATAACCGTAAAATATTCACAACGATACATAGCCGCAGGTTCCCTGAAGATTCCAAATCGAAGTGCAAAACTTTGAGCTAGGAATTATTCATTCTCCTCACTCCTTCTGGTGGGGGATGCCCAAGCGGCGGGGGCGGCCTAAACCGCCCCCAAGAGTGGACAGCAGCAGAACATACTGGCAATACAAAATAAAAAAGGAGACCGAAGTCTCC
>RYWL01000031.1 GCA_003979155.1 Muribaculaceae bacterium | reverse complement strand
TCTTTAATCACTATGTTCATGACACTCGTCTCCATAGAGAACTAATGCAGGATGCAAACGGAAACCTATATGGCGAACTTGCGGAGTTCGTGTGCGAAGGAGAGTACACCGGGACGACAGAAACAAGCAGTGCTTTGGCTGGTGTCGGTGGCGGCCTTGAAACAATAAGCTCAATAAATACTTTTTTTCATAATATTGCAGAAGGATTAAAAAAAGGAGGGAATTCCACAATAGGAAACAATGGTAAATTTTATTTCCACCCTGAAGGGGAGAGAGGCTTTTACGGCAATCAATATAGGAAAACATATAAACTTTCTGACATTGGCAAAAGTGTGTGCAAATATACCCAATCTTTATCTAATTGTTTGGGGGCAGCCGGAGTAGTGTATGGTATTTGCGAAGACTGTCAGGACTATAATAATTTTGGTAAAACATATGGATACCATACAGTCAGAGCCGCAGCGGAATGGTTCGGAGGGTATGCAGGTGGCAGTTTCGGTTTATGGTTCAGGGGGTGGGGCGGCAATGCAATTGCCGGTCCTCCTGGTGCTATGGTTTGCGGTTTTACATTAGGGCTTGGAGGGGCTTGGGGAGGAGCAACCCTTGGAGGAAACTTAGTAGACTGCATTTATCGCACAAATGATTTAATTATCCCATGAATTAATTAAAGATGGAATACTTTTTAAACAGTCTGTATTACGCTTTGTGGAGATTTTTTGTTGTTTTCTATTTGCAAGGTGTAAAAGTTACGCACTATGTTTTTGATTCTTCAGTGGCATTTTTTTTGTCCGGCAGATTGAAGGAATAAACAGGCAAAAGAGGCTTATGGAAGAAACGCTTCAAGATATTTATAACTATAAAACAGGAATACATCTGACGATGTTCAATCAGGTGTTTGACGGGCTTTACTCTATTTATCTATCGCTAATTTTACTTATTGTTTCTGCTGTTTTGTTCAGGATTACCCGTTCATTTCTATTCTCGGCATCTGTAGGAGTGGTCTGTTTTGTAGTCTGTTGGATTCCTTTAAACCGATATGTGCTAAATGATAAGCGATATATAAAATATTTTAAAGAATTTGAACGAAAGGATGAGGCATGGTATAAGAAGTGGAGACGAATAGCGGTTATATTGATAGTTCTGCAGCTACCTGTAATGGCGATTGGAGCTTTGCTCGCTTTTATGATTGTATTCGCAGGCCTTGATTAACTATTGCGTAAGAATATCAAAGGCTCCATACATGCGATTGCTTGCACAAATAGAAAATAGTCGATAAATTTGTGTCATATACAGATACATAGATGTAGCACAGATGACCTGTACAGCCACTGATACTTATTCTGCAGTTATTTCCATACGGCTGTTGACGCTGATATGGGATGACTGTGGCCATACGGGGCATGAGATGCTGCCCGTCCGCACCCACGGTGCGGCCAGCGGCGTGCTCAACATACTTGGGGGCGGGGACTTCGTAAGCGGGCTGGTATCAGGGGCGGTTTCATCGGGTATAGGCAGTATGCCACAAGGGTCAGACAGATTAAGGCTCGTTAAATTAGTGTCCGGTTCTGTTGCCGGGGGCCTTGCGGCCTATGCTTTAGGGGGCAGATTCATTCAGGGAGCAATTAAGGGGCTAAAGATAGGTTTCTTTAATCACTATGTTCATGACGGAAGAGAAAATACCGACTTGACACAGGATGCACAGGGAAATCTACGAGGTGAACTTGCAGAGTTTGTGTGTTGGAGTTAAGCCTTTCTCACCGATAGAATTTGCCCTTCAAATATTTGGATATTTCAATATGTTTTTTGATTCGGTGGGAGAAAGTTTTAAACTGGATAAAAATTCCACCTATGGAAGTAATCACCGATTTTATTTCCATAGAGAAGGTGAAAGAACTTTCCACGGCAATCAATATGTGAAGACAAGGTCTGTGAATAGTATTGGAAGGGACTTCTGTAAACGTACGGGGTTGATAGGCCTGCTTTTGGACTTGGCTTCTATCGGGATGGAATATTCAAAAGACCTTGAAGATGTGAATAATTTTGGTATAACAAATTATTATCGTTCTGTAAAAGCGGCGGGAGAGAGTTTAGGTAGTGTTTTATTTGGGAAAATTGGTGTCGATATGGGCATGCTTATAGGCTCGGTAGGAAGTCCATTAGGAGGACTTGTAGGAGGCGTAATAGGTGGTGTAGGCGGAGCTTTGCTTGGTCAATTTATCGGTGGACAATTGGTTGACAATTATTATAGAGACAATAAACTATTTATACCATAGTAACAATATTAATATAGATATTTTTAATGAACAGATTAGAATGTTTCATAAACGCATTGTTCTATGGCTCATGGCTGCGTCGGAGCAAATCCGGAGTCTATTCTGTTAAAATCATCTATTATTTTTTTCATTCTAAGAAATGGAAACAAAAAAAAGCCCGAATGGTAAAAGATTACGAAGATTATCGAAATGGAATTTCTTTTATGTTTTTTTAGCGATTTTTTCAGAAAACTTTGGGTAGCGTTTTCAACCCCTTATATTTTGGGACTGTGGGGTTTTTTGAGACACATTACTGAATCGACTTGGATTCCTTACATTGGTATAGTTATCGGTGTCTTTATAAGTGACAGATTTCTTGAGAAGTGCGTCTTTTCCCATAATCGATATATAAAATATTTTGAAGTTTTTGAACACAAGGATAAGACCTGGCACAGAAAATGGATAATTATCTCTATAATATTTGAAATTTCAGCCTACTTAATGATATTTATTGGATTATTTGTACTCATTTGTATAGACCATATATTATAGGTACTCCCATTCCTATTTTTTCATCACATGGCTAATATCTGCAACGTAAGAATTGGCAATACAGCTACAGAAATTGCGGTAGCTTGGGCTGGTGCTAAAGTTGGAGCAAAGTCATTAGGTGCATTTGGGGCTTGGACTGGAGGATTGGTTGGTGGCGCCGGTGCTGTACCAGGTGTGGGATAATTGGTTGTGCTGTCGGAGGAATATTAGGCGCGATTTACGGACCTAAATTATTTGACGAGATTCGTAAAAAGATTGAAAAGATTGAACTATGAAGGAAAAATTCTCATATGTCTCAATTCAACAGTTCGGTAATTTTGGGGGTAGAAAGTTTGTAATAGTCTGATATCCAATGTGTTGCTATGATTTTAAAATTATTACTGCAACTTGTTGGCCTTCAAATAGATACGCTGTTTTTACCGAACTATTGTCAATTAGCATCATCATATTAGAAAAAGCAGAGTTTTTAGTAGGCTATTGAGAGTATGTCGGCAATATTGAGGGCTCATGTTATGTATTATAGACCGCAATACGTTGGAGTCGTGTGTAACATATGACGATGCAGGCACTTATAAAATAAATCTGTGGATATCTCGTTTGTTTATGTAGAACTATTAAGGTTCTTGATTATTTAGTATTTATGAAATATCTATTTTCCTTATTGATACTTTTGATTGTCACAACAGCAGTGGGGCGAGAGCCACAGCGTGGCTACCGTGGTTTTGTCGATGCCAATGTGGATATGTCGTTCCAACAAAGCAGCTATTCGTCGGGTGTAGATACATATTATGGCCTGTCGACATCGCATGGCTGTCAACTGAATCCTCATTATTTTATTGGGGCCGGCTTTGTGTGGGAGCATGTGCGCAAACACGACGACAGGCACTATTCCGCCGAGTTTCCGTACTATGTGCATTTCAGAACCGACTGGACAATTAACGAGCGCTTTCCAATTTACGGAGATGTAAGAGTCGGCGGAGTGCTCTTTGGCGATTGTCGCTTTTATTTGTCGCCTACTGTGGGATACCGCTTTAACTGGGGCCGCAAACTCAATCTCAATCTGGGCATGGGCGTTACATTCAGAGGCTATGACTGGAGCGACGAGAAAACTCTGCATCCTCAGTTATCATTCCGCGTCGGCATAGACTTCTGAAGCTGATAAGCTTTGCCCCTTTGGCAGTCAGCAATACTCAATCGGGAGTATGTCGGCAATATCGAGGGCAGCATCCCAGGCACGGTCGCTGCTGTAGAGTATGCGTAGCCCTGAGTATGCTTTGGGCACACACAGACTGTCGAGCCAGCGCCATTGTGGGCGGCCGAAGTCGTAGGAGCGGCCCGAGAGGAGTAGTCGCAGCGACAGATAGTCAAATTCATAATAACCTCCTCCAAGACATTCCTCGCCCGGCTCAAGTAGATCTTTGTGCAAATTTACCATGCCGAGGCGTAGGCAACCGGTATTGGTGATAATGAATTTTGGTTGTGACATAGTTTCTTTTTTTTGCAAAATTAGTGATTACCGCCGGCATCAGCATAATTTTATGTACTTTTGCCACTACAAACTGATAAGAATGAGAATAGTAATACAACGTGTACTCAGTGCATCTGTAAGTATTGAGGGAGTTCTTCACAGCAGCATCGGGCGAGGTCTGCTTGTTCTCGTAGGCGTGGAAAACGGTGACACTCCCGATGATGCACGCTGGCTTGCCGACAAAACGGCAGCTCTGCGTATCTTTGACGATGAAAATGGCGTTATGAACCGCTCTATCTCCGATATTGGCGGTGAAGTACTGTCTGTAAGCCAGTTTACACTTACGGCCTCTACCCGTAAGGGAAACCGTCCGAGCTATATACGAGCCGCAGGTCATGAACTTGCCACATCGTTATATAATCTCTATACCGACTTTGTCGCCGACCGTTTAGGCCGTACTGTTCCCACCGGCGTTTTTGGCGCAGACATGCAAGTGGAACTTATAAATGACGGGCCTGTAACCATTATCATCGACTCTCGGCTCAGGGAATAATTTGTCGCAGAAGAGTACGGAAAATCACAGAGTTTTGCGTAACTTTGCCGGACGGTAAACTATGGAACAGAATATAGAAATAGATGGCGTAGACATACACTATTATACCGAGGGCTCAGGCCCACGGCCTGTGATAGTGATGCATGGCTGGGGATGTAAGGCCGATACGGTGGCAGTGCTGGCGCAAGCTGCTGCCGGCGAGGGCACTACCGTGTATAATGTCGACCTTCCCGGCTTCGGCAAATCTTCCGAACCTCAGGAAGTGTGGGGCATAGAGCGCTACACCTCGGCAATAGAAGAATTTGCCCGCCGGCTCGGGCTTGTGCGTCCGTCGCTCATCGGTCACTCCTTCGGCGGCCGCATATCTATTGTCTATGCTTCGCGCAACGAAGTCGACAAGGTGATTCTTGTCGACGCTGCAGGCATCAAGCCGCATCGTTCGCTCCGTTATTATGTGAAAGTATACAGTTTCAAGACCGCAAAGCATATTCTGCCATATCTCGTTGGCCGCAAACGAGCCGACAGTATTATCGACCGATGGCGCGGCAAGGCCGGGTCGTCTGATTATAAATCCGCTTCGCCCAAGATGCGTGCCATAATGAGCCGTGTGGTCAACGAAGACCTCACCAATCTGCTCCCCGAAATAAAAGCTCCTACCCTTTTGATTTGGGGCGAAAAAGATACGGCCACGCCGATGCGCGATGCCCGTCTGATGCAGAAACTGATTCCCGATGCGGGCCTTGTATCTTATCCCGAGGCCGGCCATTACTCCTATCTGGCCCGTCCGGCGCAGACGCAGGCTGTGGTTCAGTCGTTTCTTCAACCTTCGAAATAATTAAGTCTATGACAATAGCAATTTACATAGCAGCGGCGTTAGCATCGTTGTTTCTCTTCACAGTGGAGCTGCGTCGTTGTCTTATGATGTATCAGCAGAACAGTTATCGCGACGAGCGTTACCGCATATGGCTCCGTGAGTCGGGCGATACTACTTCGGGTCGCCGTCTGTGCGGCCTCATACTCTTTTTTCTGGCATTGTCGCCCTTCTGTCCGCATACCGCCGCGACCGTTTTGGCAGGAGTATTTGCTTTGTGGGGCGGTATCGTCATGGCTCGGGCAAAATATAAGAAACCGCTGGTGATGACCATGCGTGCACGCCGTATTTTCGTAACGGCATATGTGCTCTCGGCGCTGATTGCAGGCGTTGCTGTAGTGGCATTAGGCAATAACGGATTGCTCGCCGGTCTTTTTGCGCTCTGCGAGGCGCTGTTGGCCTGTTACTGTGGCTCACATATCATTCTCATGGCCGCAAACCGTATTCTCTCGCCTCTCGAAAAACAGATAAACCGCAAGTATTACAACGAAGCAGCTTCGATTCTCGCTTCCATGAAAGACCTGCGGATAATAGCTATCACCGGCAGCTACGGCAAAACCTCAACAAAGCACTATCTGCACGCCATGCTATCGCAGCAATATGAGACGCTTATGACACCGGGAAACTTCAACACCACTCTCGGAGTGGTGCGCACGGTGCGCGAATATCTCAAGCCTTATCACCAGGTGTTTATCGTGGAGATGGGAGCCAAAAATGTAGGCGACATCAAAGAAATCTGCGACCTCGTGCATCCGTGGGGAGGCATAGTCACCGCTGTAGGCCCTCAGCATCTCGAATCGTTCAAGACCATAGACAATGTGCAGGCCACAAAGTTCGAACTTGTCGACTCTCTGCCGGTCGGTGGCCTTGCGGTAATCAACAACGATTTTGAGAAAATCGCCGACCGTCCGGTAGACAGCGTGCCTTGCATACGCTATGCCGTTGCCCGTCCCGACGGGGCCGATTATGTGGCGCGCGATATTGAATATACGCCCACCGGCACCCGCTTCGCAGTGGTGCGCGTGGCCGATGGCAAAGAATTGCGCCTGAGCACACGTCTTGTGGGCGAATGCAATATTTCGAATCTTACCGCTGCCGTGGCCATGGCGCAGGCTCTCGGTGTGAGCGACGAGAAAATCGCTTATGCCGTTGAGGAAATAGAGCAGGTGGAGCACCGTCTGAGCATAAAGCGCATTCCCGGCGGTCTCACTATAATCGACGACGCATACAACAGCAATCCTGTTGGCTCGGCGATGGCACTCGACGTTCTTTCGGCCATGACACAGGGCCGGCGTTTTCTGCTGACACCGGGCATGATTGAACTCGGCGGTGAGCAGTACGACCGCAACCGCGACTTCGGCTTCAATGCGGCATCGAAATGCGACGTGGCCATAGTTGTGGGTGAATACAACCGCAACGCCATTCTCGAAGGTCTCAAAAACGGCGGTATGCCGGAAGAAAACATATACACCGTGGCAAGTTTTGCCGAGGCGCAGCAGTTGCTCATGTCGAAGTCCTCGCCGGGCGACACTGTGCTTTATGAAAACGACCTCCCCGACACTTTCAAGTAAACAACAAGTAAGCACTCAAGACTCAAGATAATGAAAACCAATATCGCAGTATTTTTCGGCGGCCGCTCCACCGAGCATGAAATTTCGGTAATATCGGCCAACCAGGCAATGGCCGCCATGGATAGCGACAAATATAATGTGATTCCCGTCTATATCACCAAAGACGGCCGCTGGTACACCGGCAGCGCCCTCACCGACGTGAAGAACTACCGCAACACTGCCGAGCTGCTCAAGCAGTGCACGCAGGTGTATATGCGCCCTGTCTACGGCGACTACAATCTCTATAAGGCCGAACGCAAGATGTTTGGCAGCGATGTGCTTGCTACGCTCGACGCCGCTATCCCCGTGCTGCACGGCTCGAACGGCGAGGACGGCATTTTCGAAGGCGTTCTCGAGACAATTGGTATTCCTTTTGCCGGCTGTGCAACCCTTGCATCTGCCAACGGCATGGATAAAATCACTATGAAGATGATTCTTGCCGCCGACGGCATTCCTGTGGTAGACTATGTGTGGTTCACCGACAAACAGTGGTTTGCCCACCGCGACGACCTCATTGCCAAAGTAGAGTCGAAACTCGGGTATCCCGTCATTGTAAAACCGGCCAATCTCGGTTCGAGTGTGGGCATCGGACGCGCCGATAACCGCGAAGACCTTCTCACAAAAGTTGACGACGCACGCCGTTACTCGGCTCGCATCATCGTCGAAGACCTCGTGGAGAATCTTCAGGAAATAAATTGTTCTGTGCTTGGTGATTGCGACGAATATCGCACATCGGTGCTCGAAGAGCCTATCAAGAGTGGCGAAATCCTCTCGTATACCGATAAATATATGGGAGGCACAAAAGATAACCGCGGCATGCACGCTTCGAAAAAGCGTATCCCCGCCGATTTGCCCCAGGCCGAGACCGACCGCATACGTTTTCTCGCCGGCGAGACATTCCGTGTGCTTTCGTGCCACGGTGTGAGCCGTGTCGACATGATGATTGATGCGAAGACACGCGATATTTACGTGAACGAAATCAATACCATTCCGGGCTCGTTGTCGTTCTACCTCTGGGAAGCCGCAGGTCTGAAATTCAATGAACTGATGGACGAACTCGTGCGCCTTGCTTTCAAACGCAAGCGCGACCAAAGTACGAAGACCGTGAGCTACGATTCAAATATATTTGCCCTCGGCGGCGGCGTGAAAGGAGCCAAGGGAGCAAAGGCATAAAGAGGCGAGATTCCGATATCGATGCTGCGACGGCTGCTTTTTGCGCTTTTGCCCATGCTGATGCTGATGGCGTGTGTCGGCGATGACGAGCCCGAAGTAAGGACGCTCGTCGTTGCCGGCGACCCCGTGCCGCACTTCGAGGTCGTGCTCAGCGACGGCTCAGCCGTTTCGTCGCAGTCCTTGCTAGGTTCGTGGTATGTCCTCGTCTTTTTCGATACATCGTGCAACGATTGTCGCCGTGAGTTACCACGACTTGAGCAGTTACACAACCTACGTCCCGAACTGCCGCTGCTGTGCATATCCCGTGGCGAAGACGTTGCTGAAGTGTCGGCATATTGGAGCGAAAACCGTTTTACGATGCCATACTCCGCTCAGCCCGATGCCACACTCTATCACCGCTTCGCCACAGCTGGCGTGCCGCGTCTGTATATAATAAACTCCGCGGGCATAGTCACCGCCGAGTATCTTGAGTCATCCATTCCCTCTCCCGACACTCTCTCCGGCATACTGCCGTGACGGCTATGGATACAATGTCAAGTATCCTCTATTTACATGGGCCACGACAAGGTGAGTGAAATATTGCGGTCGGATGGGTTGATATCTGCAGGTTCCTTGAAAGGATTGACTATGCTCATTTCGAAGCCTGCGCTAAGTCTTTGATGTCCCGGCAATTCGATTCCTGCAGAAATGCCCCATCCGCAGTCAAAGCGTTGATAGATTTTATTTTTGAAAAGGTCTCGTCCCTCATAGGAGAGATAATTCCCATCTATACTGCCCCAAAGCCCCACGGCGAAATATGGTCCCATGGAATCAATGAAACGCACTTTGTGTCTCAATGGCACTGCATAGCCTATATGAACCGGAAATTCGAGATAGTTGGCGGCGAGTTTTGTTTCCGGATTTCTCAGAAATTCGCATCCGCTCCAGCCTTTTCCTGTAAGTATCATACCCGTTTCAAGAAAGCCCGTACGCTCTTTACTGGAGAAATAATACTGGAGCGTCGGGCCGAATTTATAGCCAATCCGAGCACCGACTTCACTTGGAGTGCAGACAAGACCTCCGAGCGACAGGCTGGCGCATAACCGCTGAGCCGAAGCGCCTAGTGCCATGAGCAAGGCTGCGAGAATGAGAAATGCTTTTGTTTTCATTGTTCTGAGGTCTTCTCTTGAGCGAATACACTTAAATAATGTCAGAAGAGATATGCCACTGAGAGAGAAATATTGCGGTCGGAGGGATTGAAATCCACTTTGTTTTTCATAGGATTGAGTACGCTCATTTCAAAACCAGCGCTTATGCGGAAATGGGAATGCAGCTCGGCGCCGATTGTCAGGCCCCAGCCGCAATCAAAACGCTTGTAAAAATTGTCGCTGAAAATTTTCACATCGTCGATATCCTCACCGTCGATAGAAGAATTGCCCCATAGCCCGAGTGCGAAATAGGGACCAACGGTACCAACTACACGTACATCGTCATATACAGGCATCGCGTAGCCGATATGTATTGGCAACTCTATATAGTTGGCACGGAGTTTCCATGTCACACTGTTTCCCGAAGTGGTAGTCATCAAATCATCGTTCCAGCCTTTCGCAGTAAGCAGGAGGCTGAAATCAAGCAATGCCGTGCGTTCATTGTCCGAGAAAGAATATTGGGCCGTCGGGCCGATTTTATATCCTGGTCGCGAGCCAACGTCGCGGGGCATGCACCCCTGAATGCCGGCGGTGAAGCCGTATCGCATGTTCTGTGCAGATGCAGTGAGTGTCATAAGCATGGCTGCAAGTATGATAGATGATTTTATTTTCATAGTTTTGAGTGGTTTATATAAAAACGGTTTAGCGGTGAGATTTATTGCATTGTCGCAGTGAGACATGTGCGGGCACAAACGTTTTTGTCCTTCAGACGGTTATATAGGTATCAATAATAATGAATATTCATACAGGGTCAATCATATACAGATGAAAAAAGAAATACTCGATGGTTGTACGGCTGCGGCTCATGTGGCATTTGCAATGAGTGATGTCGCCACGATTTATCCGATTACTCCCATAGCCTCGATGGGCGAAACGGCACAGAAATGGGGTCTCGCAGGGCGCCGGAATCTTATGGGCCAGGCGCTTGATGTGCGAGAAATGGAAAGCGAACTCGGTGCCGCCGGTGCCGTACACGGTGCTGCTGCCGCGGGTGCCCTTGCTACTACATTCACGGCATCACAGGGCCTTATGCTCATGATTCCAAATATGTTCAAGATAGCAGGCGAGCTGCTTCCAGTAGTGTTTCACGTGGGATGCCGCACGGTGGCATCCCACGCTCTGTCGATTTTCGGAGACCACCAGGATGTGATGTCGTGCCGTACGACCGGATTTGCCATGCTTGCATCGGCGTCGGTGCAGGAAACGATGGATTTGGCCGTAGTGGCACATCTGGCAGCAATCGAGGGGTCGGTGCCTGTTCTTCATTTCTTCGATGGGTGGCGCACATCGTCGGAAATGGATACAATCGATGTGATTGATTATGAAGAAATCCGTCCGCTTGTAAACTGGAGCAAAGTTGAGGCATTCCGGCGTTCGGCTATGAATCCGGAACATCCGCAACTGCGCGGCTCGGCACAGAACCCTGATGTGTTCTTTCAGAACCGCGAGGCCGCCAATCCTTATTATGACGCTTTTCCGGGTATAGTGCAGCAGTCTATGGATAAAGTGTCGGTTTTGACCGGACGGCCATACCATCTTGTGGATTACAGCGGCGCACCCGATGCCGACAGGGTGATTGTGGCAATGGGTTCGGCTGCCGATGTGGTGAGCGAGACCGTGGAATATCTCAACCGCGAGAGAGGCTATAAGACAGGAGTGGTGAAGGTGAGACTTTACCGTCCCTTCCCCGTCGAGGCATTTCGCAAGGCGATTCCCGATACGGTGCAGACAATAGCGGTGCTTGACCGCACTAAAGAGCCCGGTGCCCAGTTTGAGCCGCTTTGTCTTGATGTGATTTCGGCTCTTGCCGGTACTCCGAAAGCATCGGCACGCGTTATCGGAGGTCGATACGGTATTTCGAGCAAGGAATTCAATCCGTCGATGGTAAAGGCCGTTTTCGACGAAATGGCAAGAGAGACTCCCCGGCAGCATTTTACAGTAGGTATCAACGACGATGTGACGCATCTGTCGCTTGCCATTAACGAGATTGTGGAGACTAATGTAGCCTCACAGACTTATCAGAGCATATTCTACGGTATCGGCAACGACGGCACCGTGGGGGGGACCAAACAGGTGGCCAACATCATCGGCAATACCCCGGGGGTTTATGCGCAGGCATATTTCAGCTATTCTGCGAAGAAATCCGGAGGGTATACCATATCGCAATTGCGAATCGGTCATGCGCCCGTGGCATCTGCATACAGCATCGATGAGGCCGATTATGTCGGCTGTCATAAAACATCGTATGTCAACCGCTTCGATATGGTGTCGAAACTCCGTAGCGGCGGTGTTTTCGTGCTCAACTGCCCCTGGAAACCCGAACAGCTCCCGTCGCGGCTGCCGCTCACGATGCGCAAGCTCATTTCCGAACGGAGGGTGAAGTTCTACACTGTGGATGCCGACCGCATTGCCGCCGAATGCGGAATGGGGCCGAGAGTGAATATGATCATGGAAGCCATATTTCTGCAGTTAAGCGATTTACTTCCTCCCAAAACGAGTATGGCCGCTCTCAAAGAGCAAATACAGGCCGCATATCGGCATGAAGGCGGTGACGTTGTGGCGCGTAATCTTAAGGCTGTGGATATGGCTGTGCCTGCATTGCAAGAGATTGACTATGCATCGGTGGCGGGCTGGCTTACGGCCTCCGAAATCGTTCCGGTGCGGAAAGAGAAGTTTGCAACCGACGAGCTGCGTATGTTTATTGAAAATATACATACACCCTGTATCAGGGGCGGCGGTGATGAAATTCCGGTGTCTGGTCTGAACCCGGCAGGAATCATGCCGATGGGAACAACAGCCTACGAGCACCGCCGCATAGCCACTCGTGTGCCTGTGTGGAATGCCGACCGATGTGTGGAGTGCTCCGAATGCTCGCTTGTATGTCCGCATGCTGCAATCAGACCTTTTGTGCTAAGCGCCGAGGAAGCCGCCGGTGCGCCCAACGGATTTGCGATGAAAGACGCCATAGGCGCTCCTGCTCTGAAGGGCTATAAATTCCATATTCAGAATTACCCCGAGGATTGTATGGGTTGCTCGTCCTGTTCAATCATATGTCCGGGGCATGCCCTCACGATGACACCGCTTGAGCAAGTGATCGATGCTGAAATGCCGAAACTCGAATGGGCAAAGGCAAATGTGGGCGTGAAAGACAATCTGCTGCCGCGGGAGACTGTGAGAGGATCGCAGTTTCAGACACCATGCCTTGAGTTTTCGGGTGCGTGTGCCGGTTGTGGAGAGACCCCGTATGTGAAATTGCTAACGCAGCTTTTCGGCGAGCGGCTCCTGATAGCCAATGCCACTGGTTGCTCGTCGATCTGGGGAGCCAATTTCCCGTCAAACGCCTATTGTACGCGTCCCGACGGCCGCGGACCGGCGTGGGGCAACTCCCTCTTCGAGGACGATGCGGAGTATGGCTACGGAATGCTTGTCGCATTGGAGCAGCGGCGTAGGGGTGTTGCCGAAAGAGTGCGGACGCTTATTGACAGTCCTGACACCATTCCCTATCTCAAGGCTCCTCTTGAGGCGTGGTACTCTTCTCGCGACGATGTGCGCCTGTCGGAAGCTACAGGCCGACAGCTTGCAGCGGTACTCGCTCCGCTTAAAAATGCATCTCCTGCTTATGCAGAACTCTTGAATTCAGCGGATATTTTCGGAAAAAAGACCGTGTGGTGTGTCGGCGGTGACGGTTGGGCTTACGATATTGGTTTCGCCGGTCTCGACCATGTGCTTGCATCGGGCGAGCCTGTCAAAATGCTGGTAATGGATACGGAGTGCTACTCCAATACAGGCGGCCAGACATCAAAGGCAACACCACGCAGTGCCGTGGCAAAATATTCGCCCGACGGCAAACGTGTTGCAAAGAAAGAACTTGGACGGATGATGATGACCTACGGCAACGTCTATGTGGCCTCTATTGCTCTTGGAGCCAATTATCAGCAGGCTATAGACGCACTTGTCGAGGCCGAGCGCTACCCGGGTCCGGCGATTGTGATAGCCTACTGTCCGTGTATCGTACACGGGATTCGTCCGGGCCTCGGGCATTCGATTGTAGAGGAGCGCCGTGCGGTGGAAGCCGGTTACTGGCCGCTTTATCGTTTCAATCCCGAAAAGTGTAGGCAGGGTGAGTCGGCACTGACTGTAGACTATGTGGTTTCCGGACATGACAACAGCGGCACCAACGGTTCGTCGCCGTTGACCGCTTCGCCCCGATATCCAAATCCCGAGCCCGTGGAAACCGTAGCGGAGTATACACGTAACTCCGACCGCTATGCCGACCTATATATGACCGACCCGACAGAAGCCGGCATTCTCGGCCCTGAGCTACAAGCCGACTGCAACCGTCTGACCGATAAACTGCGCAATCTGGCGAAAGAGAAATAAATACGCTCCCTGATACATCATGAATCACACGCAAAGTTGCCTGACGGTAAAATAGAAACGCAAATTTGGCGTTATCCTAATTAGTAAGTAACTTTGCGTGTGTAAATGAAATTCCGATTATACATAATGGCCGTGTTGCTTCTGTGTGCCGTAAGTGTGTGTGCGCAGGATGGCTCGACGGCCTATAATTTTCTCAATGTCACTTCGTCGACTCGTATTTACGGCCTCGGCGGCGTGAATATTTCTCTGGTCAACGAGGATATCACAGTTACCGACCAGAACCCCGCGCTTTTAGGACCCGAGATGAGCAATATGGCGGCACTGAACTATATGCGCTATATCGGCGGCTCCAATTTTGCAGGCTTGCGCTACGGACACTCCGCCGGCGAACATGCCGCATGGGCGGCGCACATACAGTATTTCGGCTATGGCTCAATGAAAGAGACTTTGCCCGATGGATCTATCGTAGGCTCGTTTTCGCCCAAGGATGTAGCCTTCGGCGGCACTTATTCGCACGATATCACCGACCGTCTGCGCGGAGGTATAGGCTTGAAGCTGCTCTACAGCGCCTATGCCGACTACTCGGCTTTTGCCGTCGCCACCGACCTCGGCATCAATTATTACGACCCCGAACGCGATATGTCGCTATCGCTCGTAGTGGCCAATCTCGGAGGCCAGGTAAAGCGCTTCAACGACCGCTACGACCGTTTGCCCTTCGACGTGCGTCTCGGATGGTCGCAGGCTCTCGGTTCCTTGCCTCTGCGGCTGTCGGTAACGGCATGGAATCTCACCAAATGGCATCTGCCTTATGTAGATGCCGGCGACGGCTCGGACTCGAGCCAGTGGGAGACTAAAGACAAATTCATGTCGAACCTTTTTCGTCACATTGTGTTCGGCTTAGACCTGATTTCAAGCCCCAACTACTATATATCGCTGGGCTACAACTATAAGACGCGCACCGACATGAGCACATATACCCGCAGTTTTATCTCGGGATTCTCTCTTGGCGCGGGGCTTAATGTGAGCGACTTTGGTCTCGGTCTCGCATTCGCGCAACCGCATACGGGCGCCACTACGCTTATGTTCAACATATCGTATAATCTCAACGCAATTCTTCAGTGACATGAATACTTGTAAAAAAATAATAATCGCAGTCGACGGCTTCTCATCGTCGGGCAAAAGCACCATGGCCCGTCGTCTTGCTGCCGTCGTAGGCTACAGATATATAGATTCAGGCGCTATGTATCGCGCAGTGACTCTTTACGCACTCGACCATGGAATGATAGATGACGAAGGCACACCCGACACGACGGCTATCATAGCGGCTCTGCCTCAGATTCACATCGACTTTTCAGTGCAGCCGGGCGGCTCGCAGCACACCATGCTCAACGGCACCGATGTGGAGAAAGAAATACGCCGTCTGAGAGTGTCGAATGCCGTTTCGCCAGTTGCAGCCATTCCCGAGGTGCGTCATGCCCTTGTGGCTATGCAGAAACGTATGGGCGAATCGCGCGGCATTGTTATGGACGGGCGCGACATCGGCACTGTTGTCTTTCCTGATGCAGAGCTCAAGATTTTTGTCAACGCTTCGGCCGAGACCCGTGCGCGACGGCGTTTCAAAGAACTTGTCGAAGGCGGCTCGCAGGTGAGCTATGAGGATGTGCTGGCAAATGTGGTTCACCGCGACCATATCGACACCACACGTGCCGAGAGCCCGCTGCGCCGCGCCGACGATGCCATTGCTCTCGACAATTCTGCCATGAACCTCGAAGAGCAGGACGCATGGCTGCTCGATAAATTCAATAAAGCCGTAGCCCGCTGATGCCTTCGATAGAGATTGACAGCCAGTCGGGCTTCTGCTTCGGTGTGGTCACAGCTATCCGCAAGGCCGAGGAAGAGCTTGCGCGCGGCGGCACTTTGTATTGTCTGGGCGACATAGTCCACAATTCCGACGAAGTGGAGCGACTGCGTAAGAAGGGACTTGAGACCATTACCCACGACGACCTCGAGAGTCTCAAAGGCGTGAAGGTGCTTCTGCGCGCGCATGGCGAACCTCCGCAGACATACGACGTCGCACGCCGCAACAACATCGACATAATCGATGCCACGTGCCCCGTGGTTCTGCGTCTGCAGCAGAGGATAAAGGCACAATACGACAACTCGGCGGCCGCCGACACGCAGATAGTGATTTACGGCAAACTCGGTCATGCCGAGGTGAACGGCCTTGTGGGCCAGACCAACGGCACTGCGATTGTTGTGGAGAATCTCGATGGCCTTTCGCAGATAGACTTCAGCCGTTCTGTGGCTCTTTACTCTCAGACCACTAAATCGCTCGAAGGCTTCAACGCCATGATAGAAGAGATAAAGCGACGCATGAAGCCAGGCGTGTCGTTCTCCTATGCCGACACCATATGCCGTCAGGTGGCGAGCCGCGGAGAACATCTCCGCGATTTCGCAGCCGGCAAGGATGTGGTTGTTTTCGTTGCCGGCACCAAAAGCAGCAACGGGCGTGTGCTTTACGGCCACTGCAAAGATGTGAATCCGCACACCTACCTCATATCCAACGAGTCGGAGCTGCGTCGCGAGTGGTTTGTCGGAGCTGAGACCATAGGCGTGTGCGGAGCCACATCCACACCGCGATGGCTCATGGAGCGTGTACGCGATATACTCATGTCTTTGCAGACATCCGACTCCTGATGGATAATTTCATCGCTATCGACGTAGAGACGGCCAACGGTTCGCGGTCGAGTATCTGTTCGATTGGAGCCGTAAAGGTGCGCGACGGCGTGGTCGTCGACCGCCGCTATGCCCTTGTGCGTCCAGAGCCAGATTTCTATGCCTATTACTGCACTAAAGTGCACGGCCTTAGCGATGCCGACACGTGGAATGCGCCTCCCTTCGGCACTGTGTGGGCTTCGTGGAGCGAATGGCTCGAAGATTTGCCTCTTGTTGCGCACAATGCTGTATTCGATGCCTCGTGCATAAGAGAGGCTTGCAATATCTACGGTCTTGAACCTCCCGAAAAGCCTTTTCTCTGCACCCTCCAGGCAGCGCGAAAGACAATACCCCGAGGCATGTGTGCCTCTAAATCACTTGATTCGTTATGTCAGTACTTCGGAATACCGTTAAAACATCATCACAACGCCCTCGACGACGCCGAAGCGTGCGCGAAACTCGCCGTCGTGCTACTATGATGCGCCGCAGGTTCTGGGGCGCGCTCATTGGGGCGATTGTATTATTTTTCATAGTCTTTTCACTTTTTCCGGCCGACGGAAGAGCCTCCGACTCTACCGACGAAGATATCGAGGCCGCCATTATAGCGGGCACTGATGCCGGTAATGCGGTTGTTGAGGCGAAGGCTAATTCGATGGAGCGAGAGCGTGCCGTATTCGACATACGTGCCCGGGAGTCTCAGCTCCGCAAGGCCGGGTTTCCGTCGGCAGCCGATGCTTATGCCGATGCGGCGGAGAAGGTTATGAAAGAGGCCGGATTATTTGAGTGACTCAGGCTCGAAAAATTATAACTTGACTGAAAAACACACAGCGGACGGAACCTGCGACGGTTCTGTCCGCTGTGTTGATTGAGATGAAATAATCAGTCAAATATGTGTTTCAAACGCGAAAAAATGCGTTTGCTGTCGTCGGCAGTTGGCTTTATGTTTGGTTGCGACTTCATAGCCTCGAAAGTGGCGCGCTGGTCAGCAGTCAGATTCTCGGGAATGAACACCATTATGTTTATAAGTTCGTCGCCGCTGCCGCCGTTTTCATTGTCGGGCAGACCTTTTCCGCGAAGGCGAAGAACTTTGCCGGGCTGAGTTCCGGCGGGAATGTTGATTCGTGCGCGTCCTGTTATAGTCGGAATTTCCACAGAGCCGCCGAGAGTGGCCGTGGGAATGTCGAGCATAAGATTGTAGATTATGTCGGCTCCGTCGCGGATAAGTTCGGGATGCTTAATCTCTTCAACAACCACAAGTAGGTCGCCGGGTACGCCTCCGCCCTTAGGATAGTTGCCTTTTCCGCGGAGTGCGAATGTCTGGCCTTCGGCCGCGCCTGCCGGAATTGAGAATGTTACTTCCTGCTCTTTGCGTACAACGCCGGTGCCGTTGCAGTGGCTGCATTGCTCGGTGATTACCTTGCCAGAGCCATTGCAGGAGGGGCACTCCGCCATGGTCTGCTGTATGCCGAAGATTGTCTGCTCCTGCATGGTTACATGTCCGCTGCCGTGGCAACGGTTACAAGTGGCGAAGGCCACGCCGTCTTTTGCGCCGGTGCCTTTGCAGTGCTCACATTCTACGAATGTGGGCACGCGGAGAGTTTTTGTAACGCCTTTGGCGATGTCTTCGAGAGAGAGTTTTACGCGTATGCGCACATCGCCGCCGCGACGCTGGCGAGGCTGACGGCGGCCGCCTTTTGCACTGCCGAAGCCGCCGAAGTCAAATCCGGCGCCGAATACACTGTTAAGTATATCGTTGATATCGAATCCGCCGGAGTATCCGCCTCCGAAACCGCCTCCGAAGCCGCCCATGCCGCCCGGGCCCATAGCGTGGCCATACTGGTCGTAGAGGGCTTTTTTCTTTTCGTCGCTGAGAACGTCGTATGCCTCGGCCGCTTCTTTGAATTTTTCTTCGGCTTCTTTGTCGCCAGGATTGCGGTCGGGGTGATATTTGAGGGCCAGCTTACGGTAGGCCTTCTTTATTTCGTCGGAAGTGGCCGACTTGGTCACGCCGAGCACTTCGTAGTAGTCTCGCTTTTTATCCATATCGGGTATGTTATTCGCCTACGGCCACTTTGGCGTGACGCAGAACTTTGTCGTTGAGCATGTATCCTTTAGTGGTGGTGTCGACCACCTTGCCTTTGAGCTCGTCGGAGGGCGCCGGAATTTTGGCGATTGCTTCGTGGAAGTCGGGGTCGAAAGGCTTGCCGTCGGTATCCATGGGTTTCACGCCGTTGCGCTCGAGATATTTGATGAGTTTGTGGTATATCAGAGTCATTCCCTCGCGGAGCGATTCGGTGCTGTCGGCGGTAGCTGCCAAAGCACGCTCGAAGTCGTCGACTATAGGCAGAATCTCGAGGAGCACGCGCTCTGCGGCATTCTTGATAATATCGGCTTTCTCGCGAGTTACGCGCTTGCGGTAGTTGTCGAACTCGGCCATGAGGAAGAGATATTCTTTCTTCTCTTTTTCGACATCGGCGAGAGCCGCTTCGAGCTGATTCTGAAGTTCGACATTGGCGGCTTCGGTTTCTGTTTCATCAGTTTCCTCTGCCGAGGTATCGTCGAGCACGTCTTTTATTTCGGCAGCTTCTTCTGCGGCGTTGGTCTGGTGTTTGTGTGCGTTTTCTGCTTTGTTGTTATTGTGGCGATTTTTACTCATAATATCTTACTCAATTACTTTCATAGTTGTATACAAAAATGTTGCCAAAATGTGTTAATTCGGCAATTATCACAAATATGTAACAATAAAAAGTGCCCGAACGTTCAACTTTATGTGCTCTCTGCCAAAATGTCACGGCCAAAAAAATACCGTCGAGCACGAGGCTCGACGGTATGTGACGTATTATATCTTCAGAAGAAGTTATTTCGAGAAAGAGTAAGGTGCGTCGGCATCGGCTGTGCCGCGTGATGTGTTGGGCTTCGAGTCCATGGTGTAGTCCATTTTCATGCCTTTGAGGAGCTCGCTGTGCGTGACATAGTTTTTGGAATATGGACGGCCGTTTACATTGAGGTTTTTCACATAGAAATTCTCGCGGCTGTTGTTGCCGGCTTTGATGCTCACGGTCTTTCCGTTGTCGAGATGAAGATTTACCGACTTGAAGAGGGGAGTGCCTAGCACATACTGGTCGGAAGCCGGACATACGGGATAGAATCCGATAGCCGAGAATACATACCATGCCGAGGTCTGGCCGTTGTCTTCGTCGCCGCAGTAGCCGT
>RYWL01000002.1 GCA_003979155.1 Muribaculaceae bacterium | reverse complement strand
AGATGTGTATAAGAGACAGATATAAAACACATAATAACCATGCAGAAAGGTACAATCGGTGTAACCACCGAGAACATTTTTCCCGTTATCAAAAAATTTCTCTATAGCGACCACGAGATATTTCTCCGCGAGCTGGTGTCGAATGCAGTCGATGCCACTCAGAAACTGCGCACCCTTGCATCGTTTGGCGATTTCAAGGGCGAGGTGGGCGAGCTCAAGGTCACAGTAACAGTCGACAAAGAAGCCGGAACTCTCACCGTGAGCGACCACGGCATAGGCATGACTGCCGACGATGTCGACAAATACATCAATCAGATAGCCTTCTCGGGCGCTGAAGATTTTCTTGCCAAATACAAAGACAACGCCAATAATATCATAGGCCACTTCGGTCTGGGTTTCTACTCGGCGTTCATGGTTGCCGACAAGGTGACTGTCGACTCTCTTAGCTATCAGGAAGGCGCCGAGCCCGTGCGTTGGGAGTGTGATGGTTCGCCCGAGTACTCTATGGGCAAGGGCGAACGCACAAGCCGTGGCACCGATATCATACTTCATATCGACAAAGAGAGCCTCGAATTCCTCGACCAGCAGCGTGTCGACATGCTCCTGCGCAAATATTGCCGCTTTCTCCCCGTTCCCGTTGTCTCGGGCAAGGAGCGTGAGTACAAAGACGGCAAGTGGGTCGATACCGACCGCGAACTCGTAATCAACTCCACCGAGCCGCAGTGGATGAAAAAGCCCTCGGAGCTCACCGACGAAGACTATATCAAATTCTATCAGGAGTTGTATCCCGGCGAAGAAGAGCCCCTCTTCTGGATTCATCTCAACGTTGATTATCCGTTCACTCTCACCGGCATACTCTATTTCCCGAAAATCAAGAACAACTTCGATATCAACCGCAACCGCATTCAGCTCTACTGCAATCAGGTGTACGTCACCGACTCTGTTGAGGGCGTAGTCCCCGATTTCATGCAGCTCCTTCAGGGCGTGATTGACTCGCCCGATATCCCCCTCAACGTGTCGCGCAGTTATCTTCAGGCCGACAGCGCTGTCAAGAAGATTTCGGGATATATCACAAAGAAAGTGGCGCAGCGTCTCGACGACCTTTTCAAAGCCGACCGTGCCGCATTTGAAAAGAAGTGGGACGATATTCGCATTTTCATCGTCTATGGCATGCTCACCGACGAGAAGTTTTGCGAAGCAGCGCTTAAATTCATGCTTCTCCGCGATACCGAGGGTCGCTACTTTACCCTCGATGAATACAAAACTCTTGTAGAGGCTGAGCAGACCAATGCCGATAGCAAAATAGTGTATCTCTACGCAACTGACGCCACTGCCCAATACAATTATATCAAAGCCGCCAACGACCGCGGATACAATGTGCTTTTGCTCGACGGACAGCTCGACAATCACTTCGTGTCGCTCCTCGAACGCAAGCTCGAGAATACTGAGCTCGTGCGTGTCGATGCCGATGTTGTCGACAATCTCATACGCAAGAACGACCGCAAATCGGCGGGTCTCTCGCCTGTCGACACGGCAATTCTTTCGCAACTTTTCCAGGACGATACCCACAAAGTAGAGAAGGCAAACTTTACCGTGCAGTTCGAGGCTCTCGGCGAAAACGACAGGCCCATTGTCCTTACTCAAAACGAGTACATGCGCCGCATGAAGGAAATGGCAGCTTTGCAGCCCGGCATGAGCTTCTATGGCGAGCTCCCCGACAGCTATCAGCTTGTGGTGAACACAGAGCATCCGCTCGTGAAGGATATTCGTGAAAAAGCCGACTCGGCACTTGCCGCCACCGTACAGCCCTTGCTCGACAACATAGAGGCACTTAATGCCGATGCTGAGAAAATACGCAAAGATGCAGGCGACAAACCGCTCTCTGCTGAAGACGAGCAGCGTGTGAAAGACCTCGAAAAAGAAGTCGCTGATGCACGTTCGGCTCAGAGCAAGGCGATTGCCGACTATGCTGCGCAGCTTCCTGAAGTAAGCCAGCTTGTCGACCTCGCCCTCCTTGGCAACGGTCTCCTCCGTGGCGAGCAGCTCAGCGCATTCATCGACCGCTCTGTCAAGCTTATGCAGAAATAGGCGGCGTGCACGCAGAGCGCGCTGCACACCCGATATCAATTAATCATCACTCTCCATATAATCAACCGGCCCCGGTGTGGCATCCGTCACACCGGGGTCGGTTTGCACGTATCTATTTGAATGAGGGTGCTCTTTGCTGCCGCCTCAGACGGAAGCATTTTAATTGCATTTGTTGTAACTCGATTTAAACCGGTATTACGAGCATGGGGATGTCGGCCTGTAAGAGGAGGCGGTGGGCCAGGCCGGGACGCAGGAGGCGGCTGAGAGCGTTTCGTCGTCGGTTTGGTACTACTACGAGGTCGAAATCGTGCACGGCGTTTAGCTGCGAAAATTCGCTGTCGGAGTCGGCTTGCGACACCGGAACGGCCTCGAAGTGGTAATGCTTGAAGTTGGCCCGGCAATAGTCGCTCAGTCGTACGAGGGCTTTGTCGGCCGAATTTTCGTTGAAGCGGCTTTTCTTTGGCACGTGCACAATTGTCACCGAGGCGGCATCTGAGCCAAAGAGCCTGTAGAGAGTATCCATTGCCAGAATATCGTTCTGGTCGATGTTGCTGAAGAAGAGAATGTTTTTGGGATGTAGCGATTTTTCGACGGCTACTGTTTCAGGCACTGTAAGTACGGTGAATCGGCCTTCGTCGAGGACTTCGGCCGTGATACTGCCTATCATATCGCTCTCTTTTTTGCGAGCTTCACGCGTGCCCATCACAATAAGGCGCGGCGTGTGGAGTTTTGCGTAGTCGACAATAGCGTCTTCGGGCACGCCTTCTGTGACGTCGAGATTGAGCTTTACGGCCGGAATGCTACCGTCGAGCATCTGTCGGCGCAGGCGCTCGGCAAAGTGCGACATTAGCATGCGTCCGGCCTCCTTCATCTGCTGCCGTGCGCCGTTCTCTCCGATTTCATACGAGAGGGAATCGGAGAGCTGCATTTTTCCGCTTATATAGGGGTCGATGTAGCTGTAGAGGAGGTCAACTGCAGCGTTGTGCCGCGACGCGATTGTGCAACCGACGATAGCGGCCTTGAAAGAGTGTTCGCTGAAGTCTACCGGCACCAGAAAAGTGTGGCACGATTTTGCAGGCGAGATATTGTCGCTGAAAAGTTCTTGGTTTTCGACTATACGTAGAGCCAGAGGAAGGTCGGTCTCCCGAATTCTTACGCGAACGCCGGAAGAGAAGCCCGGAACTTCGAGATTGACGTTGTTGAGCTCAACCCGTATTCCTTCGTTTTCGAGTAGGGTACGTACCAGCAGGGCGCGCTCGTATGTGTGTATTGCCAAGGTAATCAGTCGCGACATTGCAAGGAAATTAAAAAAAGGACGCGGTCACGAGGCCCGGCGTCCTTACAATATTGTTAATGAACCAAGAGAGATTTTATTCAGCCTCTTGCTGTTGGAGAATTTCCACAGCCATATCGTAGATAGTGCTGTCATCAAGAACAACAATACCACCGTCGGGCCCGGGTTCTATATGTACACCACAGTTTTTGCCGAAATCGTAATTACTGCCGCCAAAGTAGTTGCGAACGGTCTGAACAGTGGTGTTGAGCCTGTCTGCAATCTGATGCATCGAGCCGTCGGGAAGGCGGTCTTTCAACCGACGGAGTTCGTTAAAGGTGATTGTCTTGGTCATATCTTTTTCTTTTTAAAGGATGATTGATATGGGTGTTATTTGTAGTTGCTAAGTTAATGCCTATTTTCTAATAAAACAAACAAAGATGAGAAAAAATTATATGTTATAAAACATGTGTTTGTCTTTTTGTTTGATATAAAGATGTTTGTGCGGCAAATAACTTTCGAGACAGGCTGCGCCTGCGGGCTCTGGAGCGAGATGCGTCTGTTTTTAGATGCGCTCGGCATCTGAAGCCCGCATCCAGGCTTTTGTGCCGTTGTTGATTTTCACGTTATACCATCGTGGCGACACGGGGTCGTCGGGAGTTTCGACTGAGTCGACAATCTCTACGGTTGTACCTTCGTGGATAGTGATTATTTTGTCGCCGCTTTTGCCGGTGGCTCTGGGCGACGAGGAGAGTTGTGTAGACGGCGAAGTAACTACGGCGAAATTGCTCTGAGTGGCGTTGTCGGCGGCGTTCATGGCTACTGTTATGACGTATGCACAGACAAAGAACAGCACTATTCCGCCGAAGAAGCCCGTCTTACGCATGGCTATGTTGCGCGAAAATATATAGAGGGCTACGGCTCCGCACAGTAGTGCGAACAACGCAAAAGCAGTCCAAGCCCAGGTGTTGGCCGTGGCCGACGACACAATGTTGCGGTGCAGTTTTGCCACAAAGGGGGTGTCGTCTTCCGGACGGTCTTGTATACGCGAGCGTACAAATTCGAGATTTTGGCGTGCGTCTTCGTTGGTGGGGTCGAGTTTGAGGGCGCGCTGATAGCAGACAACGGCTTTGCCGAGGTTGTCGCGGCGGAAATATGCGTTTCCGAGGTTGTACCATGCTGTAGAGCTCTGGCCCTCGGAGGCGATGCTTTGCTCATAGAGAGTCGCGGCGCGGCCATAGTCTTCTTTTGCGTATGCCGAGTCGGCCTGGATGCCGAGGCTCTGGGCTGTCGCTGCAAGTGTCGTAAGACAGATGAAAAGGAAAAATATGAGGTTTTTCTTCATGATGATTACTTAGCGCTTTCTTACATCTTCAATATTTCTTATAGCCGCTGCTGCTTCATCGTAGAGCCCTGCGATTTCTGCTTCTGAGTGCGTGGGGGTGAAACGGGCCATTTCGCACTGGTTGAGCACGTCAATCACATGGTCGGTGTCTGTCTCCGAGAGGCCATATGCTTTCAGACGGTCGGAGACATTGTCGAGCGTGAGTTGCGATGCCGATATGGAGAGCTTGTCGCTGAGATAGCCCCACAGAGCTTTGGCGAGCGACGCGTAGAAGCGGTCGTTGTCGTGTGCGCTCATTGCAGAGCGAGCTTCGCGCAGTCGTTTGGCGGCAACACGCCCGGCCTTGGCAAGTTTGCGACCTGAGACATCTGCCTGCAATCTTATCTGACGGCGGTATATGACGGCTACGGCGACAAGTGCGAGCACAAGCAGCAGATATGCGCACCAATAGTACCATGAACGGATTACGAAAGTGCGATTGTGGCTTTGCGCCTCAGCCGACATGGGCTTGATGTAGAGAATGTCGTCGATAGTCTTTCCTGATAGGGTGGTCTGTTCGACAGCTGGTGCACTGTTGGTGCCGCGGAGTACCTTTATGGGTTTCGAGGGTACGTCGACAGTGACATATTTGTTGTCTGAAGGGTCGAAATATATCAATGGAGTTCCTTCGATTATGAAATCGCCCATTTCCTGTGGAACGATAGTGAAGTCGGTGCGGAATGTGCCGCTCATGTTCGAGCTGCCCACAACGCTGGCCTGAATATCGGTCTTGGGGGTGTAAGTGTCAATTCCGGCCGGGAACTGCACATCGGGTTCAGCAAGATATTTGATGTTGCCCGTACCTTTTATCGTGTATGAGTAAACAGCCGCTTCGTTGGTTCGGAGCAGTTCCGGTTCGAGCGATGTCGATACACTGAACTGGCCTACGGCGCCGCTGAATCCGGCCGGACGGGGCTCGGGCAGAGGCTTCACGGTGAGGGATGCTGCATTTGATTTGGTTGTGAGTTCCTGCTCCACGGAGTGGGGTGCGGAGAAGAATCCCATGTTTATCATTTGCACTTGCTCAACGGTGACTTTATATTCGCCCGAATTAACGGTAAGTGTGCCTGATTTTTGCGGATAGAGCAGTAGGCGTTTGAATACCACGGTGTGGTAGTTCTGCCCGTTGTAATGCTCGAGGCTTACTTCGTTGCTTACCGGAAGCTCTTCGCACAGGAAGCCGTCGAATGCCGGCTGTACCGATGGCAGAAACGATGTTATGCCGTATTTAGTATACAGTTTGATTGTGGCGACAACGGGCTCCTGCTCATATACGCTCGATTTCGAGAAATTGATGCGTATGAGAAGGTCGTTGGCCGATACTTTTTCTGTTGTCTGGGTGCCTGCGTAAGGGTCATGCTGACGGCGTGAACCTCCTTGCTGCTGAGAATTTGCGTCGGAGGCGTCGCCGGGCAGAATTTCGAAGCGTGCGGCACTGGAGTTCAAAGTTTTGCCGCTGCAGTTGATAGATACAGCAGGTACGTCGACAGTGCCGGGAGTGTCTGCACGGTAAGTGAACGAGAAGTCGAGTGTGGTCGACGATGTAGCTCGTCCGTTGATAACGCTGTACTCCGAGCGAGTCGACAGAGCCGGGCCGTAGAGCAGAGTGCAGCCTTTGAGCTGAGGCGCGGCCGGGGCACTTGCTTCTCCGTTGGTCAGTCGGAATGTAATGGCGAAATTCCGGCCTTGTACCACGTTTTGTGGCTTGACGAGTGAAAATGATGCCTGAGCCTGAGCGGCCAATGTCGCTAAGGCCAGAACTAAGAATAGTATGAAACGTCTGAATGTCATAGTCGGAATGTGTTGTGGCTTACCAGGGTTTGTCGGTCTGAGGACGTCCGGCAGGCTGTTCCTCTTCTTTCACTTTCTTTCGTGTCTGGTTTTCTTTATTCTGCATCGACTGGAGAATCTGTTGGGCCGACTGGGTCATTTTTTCAGGTTTGGGCTGCTGCTGTTGCTGTTGGTCCTGCTGTTGCTGTTGGTCCTGCTGCTGTTGTTGGTCCTGCTGCTGTTGCTGTTGTTGCTCCTGCTGGTCCTGCTGCTGGTCTTGCTGATTCTGGTCCTGATTTTCCTGCTCCTGCTTTTTGAGCTGTGCGAGTCTCAGGTTTTCGCGGGCATCCATGTCGTCGGGCTTCATGCGGAGCGAGCTTTTGTACATAGCAATGGCACGGTCGTATTGCTCGTCGTTGAATGCCATGTTTCCGAGATTGTAAAATGCCTTTTGTGCAATTTCGGGGTCGTATTGCTTAGCGTCGGGAATGAGTTGCTCGAAGAGAGCGCCGGCCTGCATGCGCGGGTCGTTTTGTGAGCCCTTGTTGTCGTCCGATGCAAGTTGTACAAGAGTCACCGCCTTGTTGAATTTTGCACGGATAGAGCCGCCGTTGTACTCAAGCGCCTTGTTGTATTCAGCAAGGGCTTCGTGATATTTTTCTTTTTCGAAAAGGCTGTTGCCGCTTCGTATGTCGTTGCGCTCGGCCTTGTATGACTTCGACGGCGTATTATATTTTGGGTCGCGCAATTTAGGCTGCGCCGCTCCTGCAACAGTTGCCGAGTCGGGCATCTGCCGGGCATCGGGCATATTGTCGGGCACTGCATCCGGGGTGTTGTCGGGCATGCTGAGCTGTGCCTGCGCGCCGAGTACGGTCAAAGCCGCAAATATTGGAATTATATATCGTTTCATTTCTTTGCCTCCTTTTTTGCTGCGGTCTCTTTGGTGAAGAAATTGATGCCTTTGAGCCAGCTGATTTTACGGTTGACAATGAATATGTCGATGATGAGGAAGAGGAATGCCAAAAAAGCGAATGTGGGGAATTGTTCGGCTCCGGCTGTGTAGCTCACGGTGTTGAACTCCGACTTCTGGAGTTTGTCGAGTTGCGAACTGAGTTCGCTGAGGGCCGAGTGAGAGGCGCCGTTCACATAGATGCCGTCGCCGGCCGAAGCGATTTCGTCGGCGAGTTGCTCGTTGAGCTTGGTTATTACGGGAGTGCCTTCGGGAGTGGTGAAGCCGGGCAGGAGAGTACCGCCGGCCGTGCCGAGCCCGATTACATCGACTTGAATTCCATTCTCGCGTGCAAGGCGTGCTGCATCGACTGCCGCACCTTCGTGGTCTTCCGCATCGGTTATGAGAATTATCGCCTTGTGCATGTCCTCAGCCGGCGAAAAACCGTTCATGGCCATTTTTATTGCCCCGGCTATGTCTGTGCCCTGATAAGTTATCTGTTGGGGATTAAGTTCGTTGAGATACATCTTTGCGGTGTAGAAGTCGGCGGTGAGCGGAAGCTGCATTTTGGGCTCTCCTGCAAAAATCACCAGACCGACCTTATCATTGTTCAGACGGTCGATGAGCTTTTCGAGCAGCAGACGGGCTCTGTCGAGGCGCGATACGCCGTCGGGCTTGTCGGTCGACGATGCCAGCATTGAGTTGGATACGTCGAACGCTATCATCACTTCGATGCCGGCCGAGGTCTCGGTCTGCTCTTTGGCGCCGGCACGCGGACGTGCCACCATGATGACCAGAGCGGCAAGAGCGAGCATTGCCAGTGTTATCTTGATTGCCGGCGTGTAGCGCGAGGAGTCGGGCATCAGCGATGCAATGACCTCGGGCCGTCCGAAACGGCGCAGTTTTGCCCGGCGCGAGGCACGCATTGTCATGTAGAGCAATACAAAGAATGGAATCAGCGCCAGGAGGTAGAGATATTGCGGATATGCGAAGTCAAACATAATCAGTCTTTTTACGGTATGGTACGCAACACTGTGAAACGGAGCAGAAGCTCAAGCGTGAAGAGCCCGAGGGCAAGCCAGGCCCACATCATGTAGTTGTCTTCGGTATGTGAGAAGTGGCGTACGTCCATCTGGGTTTTCTCAAGCTTGTCTATTTCTTCAAATATGTCGTTGAGCACGCGGTTGCCTGTGGCTCTGAAATATTTGCCGCCTGTGGTCTCGGCAATGGTCTTGAGGGTGCCTTCGTCGATTACTACCGGTTGCGATTCGAACTCAATACGGCCCGTGAGTGTGCGTACAGGATAAGGCGCGTTGCCGTTGGTGCCTACACCTATGGTATAAATCTTTACACCGAGTTCTTTGGCCACTTCGGCAGCAGTGACAGGAGCCACTATGCCGGTGTTGTTAGAGCCGTCGGTGAGAAGAATAATGCTCTTGCTTTTGGCTTTGCCCTCTTTCAGACGGTTGAGCGATGTGGCGATGCCGTCGCCGATAGCGGTGCCGTCTTCGAGCATGCCCATGCTCAGATTCTGCAGATATGAAAGCAGCTGCGATATGTCGACAGTCATAGGAACGCCTGTGAGGCTTTCGCCGGCAAAAATCACTATGCCTATATTGTCGCTTTCGCGGCCTGCGATAAATTTGGTGGCCACTTCTTTGGCTGCCTCGAAGCGGTCGGGCTTGAAGTCTCGGGCCAGCATCGACGACGATACATCGAGTGCAAGCACTATGTCGGTGCCTTCGGTCGATGTGGTGCGCCAGCTGTCGCGCTGTTGCGGACGTGCCATAACTATGATAAGGCATGCCAGCGTGGCGAGACGAAGTGCAAAGAGCAGATGGCGCAGATATTGTTTCCAGGTGCGTGGAAGTGCTGCAAATGGTGCTGTGGTCGACAGTGCCATGGTGGCATAGCTGTCGCGCTGCTTAAGTATGTACCATACTATAAGCGGCACCAGTATGAGAAGGGTCCAGAGAAAATCGGGATGTGCGAAGTGCATCGTTACTTGGTTTTGGTGGGCCGTGCCTTGGTGTCGTTGTTTTCGGCCTCAGGCTCGGGCTCGGGTTTTGGACGTGTCTGCTCTACGAAAGAGATTGCGCGGTTGAACGAGCGTATATTGTCGTCGGGCAGCGGACGTACTTTTGCAAATTTTACAAAGTCTGCCACCGACAGCACAGCGCGTATTTCGTCGGCAGTCATGCGTGTCTGTGGGTTGTCGCGCAATGCTTTCACTATCTGGGTGGAGGTCATCTCCATGGCGTTTATGCCGAAGCGGCCCTGCAGATAATCTCGGAGAATGTCGACAAGTCGGGTATAGTACTCTTTTTCGTGGCCGTTTTCGGGCAGATGTCTCTGCTGCAGGTCGTTGAGCCTCTGTACGGCAAGTTCGTATGGCGGAACCACGGGTTTGCGGCGCTCTTCGACAACGACACGGTGCCGGTGGAATGTGAAGTATGCCCACACTGCGGCTGCGGCTACTGCAAGACCTGCAAGGAGCCATATGAGCCAGTTGGGAATATAATCATACCAGCGCGATTGAGCCGATACCACCGATGCCATGGGGTGGATAGTGGCGAGCGAGTCGACATCAACGGGCAATACTTTGAATGTCACTACGTTGGAAAACGCCGTATCGGCTCCCGGTGCCGGAAGCACGGCAAAGGGAGGAATGGTGACTTCGCCCGGGTCAAAGGCCTGAATCGTGAAGTCGAATTTGAGTCGGGTGCGTGCGTCGGTCTCCGTGGAGGTGCTGTCCGATGCCACTACATCGACTCCGTTGAATTCGAGATATTCCACACCGGGGGTGAGCAAGGGGAAGTCGATAAGCTGTGCCGGTGTCGACGACGGCATGTCAACGGTGACGCGCAGATGATTGAGCGAACCCATCACGATGGCGGCGCTGTCGATGTCGGCGCTTACCTTCACTGTCGGGGCCGACCATGCCGCTGCAGAAGCGAGCAGGCATGACGCGGCCAGTGCGTTTTTACCTATATTATGTAAGTAGTGACGTTTCATAGGGTTGAACGGGATTTGAATAAGCCCATGAGAGCGCGGACATAGTCCTCGTCGGTGGCGACCGAAGTATAATCGACGCGCGTGCTGCGCAGGGTAGTGGACATTTGCTGCTGGCGGGCATACCACCATTTGTTATATGCGGTGCGGGTGCGGTTCGACGAGGTGTCGACCCACATGTCGCGCCCGGTCTCGAGGTCGGTGACGCGCATCAAGCCAACATCGGGCATCTCACCGTCGCGCTTGTCATATACCTGAATTGCCATGACATCGTGACGCGACACTGCCACGGTGAGCGGCGTTCGATAGTCCGAGCTGTCGATGAAGTCGGATATGAGAAACATGGTGCAGCGGCGTTTTAGGGCGTCGCTGAAATACCGCACTGCCTGCGCGATATCAGTGCCTTTGTGCTGGGGCTGGAAGTCGAGCAGCTCACGTATAAGGTAAAGAATGTGCTTGCGACCTTTTTTGGGCGTTATGAACTTCTCTACATGGTCGGAGAAGAAAATAGCGCCGATTTTGTCGTTGTTCTGAATGGCCGAGAAAGCTATCGTGGCGGCTATCTCGGCTATCATTTCACGTTTTTCAGGGCCTGCGGCTCCGAAATTACGACTGGCCGACACGTCGACCAGAAGCATCACCGTGAGCTCGCGCTCCTCTTCGTATACCTTTACGTAGGGATGGTTGTGACGGGCGGTGACATTCCAGTCGATATCGCGTATGTCGTCGCCGTATTGATACTCACGAACTTCCGAGAACATCATGCCGCGGCCTTTGAATGCCGAGTGGTACTCGCCGGCGAAGATGTTCTGCGATAGTCCGCGAGTTTTAATCTCTATCTTGCGAACCTTCTTTATCAGTTCATTTGAATCCATAAAAGGAAATAAGCGTCGGTTTGACAATTAGGGCACCTGCACCTTGTCGAGGATGTCGGTGATAATCATGTCGGTGGTGAAGTTGTTGGCTTCGGCTTCGTAGGTGAGGCCGATACGGTGACGGAGCACGTCGTGTGCGACAGAAATCACATCTTCGGGAATCACATAGCCGCGTTGGTGCAGGAATGCGTAGGCACGGGCTGCACGGGCCAGCGATATTGACGCACGGGGCGATGCACCGAACGAAATGTAGCCGGCGAGGTCGTCGAGACCGTATTCTTTGGGAGTACGTGTGGCGAAAACTATGTCAACGATGTAGCGTTCGATTTTCTCGTCTACATAAATCTGCTCCACTACTTTCTGGGCTTCAATCACCTCTTGCGGCTTGAGAACGGGAATGACCGGACGCTGCTCGCGAGCAATGTTCATACGTATGATTTCGCGTTCCTCGTCTTTTGTGGGATAGCCGATTACGACTTTCATAAGGAAACGGTCGACCTGTGCTTCGGGCAGGGGGTAGGTGCCTTCTTGCTCAACGGGGTTCTGTGTGGCCATTACGAGGAAAGGCGTGTCGAGGCGGAAAGTGTTGTCGCCGATAGTCACCTGGCGCTCCTGCATGGCTTCGAGCAGAGCTGACTGCACTTTGGCCGGAGCACGGTTGATTTCGTCGGCAAGAACGAAGTTTGCGAAAATAGGGCCTTTCTTCACCTGGAAAGTCTCGTTTTTGACACTATAAATCATAGTGCCGATAACGTCGGCCGGAAGAAGGTCGGGGGTAAACTGGATACGACTGTATTTAGCATCGATGAGCTGGGCCAGAGTTTTGATTGCAAGGGTCTTGGCAAGGCCGGGGACGCCTTCGAGAAGTACGTGGCCGTTGGCCAGAAGAGCAATCAGAAGGCTTTCTACGAGATGCTTCTGTCCTACAATTGTCTGGTCCATACCATGAGTAATCATGGTTATGAAATCGTTTTTGCTTGCGACCAACTCGTTAAGCTGGCGAATGTTGACGCTTTCGCTCATAATAGTCTGGTGTTATATTTCAATATTAACGTTTTTTGCAAATATTTGGTTGTGAAGCAGCGGCAGCCTGCCGCCCTTTAAACGACTACAAAATTACTATTATAACAATTAACACTCGGCAAACGAATGTTAATTTTAATTATTATGTCTTTAACAAATATACGTTTTAAACTTTTTTATATTTACTTTGTCTTTAAAGAAAGAATCAAAAATAATGAGGTTTTCGTTTGTCTCTCTACATATTGCCATCTTTTTGACACTCTGCGTAACAGGGTGCTCTAACGACCGGCACCATGCCGCAGCGGAACCGGTGGCCGACTTGTCGTCGCTGATGCGCGACTATCGCGCTATGCCCGACAGTCTCCGGCAGGATGCCGTGAGCCGTTGCCTTCCGGAAGTGACTGCTTTTATGAAAGTTGTGTCAGGCGACACTGTAAGCGACAGCCTGCTTGAGGCGTGGTCGGCATCGCCGGTGGTGTTGCGCTTTACTGCGGCTGTGGATTCGGTTTTCCCGTCGCAGGAATTTCTTCAGGCCGATTTGGGCTACATTCTCTCCGCGGCACGCGACGAGGGTCTCGATTTGCCTCATCGCCGTTATGCGGCAGTCACTTACGGACGCCCGGAAGCCGTTCTTTTCGTCGACTCGGTGATGCTTGTGGCACTCAACCATTTCCTGGGGTCCGACTTTCCGGGTTATGGCCATTGGCCGCTTTATCGTCGGCAGGAAAAGCGTCCTGAAAACTTGCCTTATGCGCTTTCGGAGGCGATTATCGCTACCCGCTATCCTTATGAGGCAAGTCCCGGGCAGGCAACCCTTCTGTCGCGAATGCTATACGAGGGTGCCCTCGCAAAAGCTAAACTCGCCACAGTACCTGATGCAACAGTCAATGCCGTGCTGGGTTATGATAAAGATGAATACGCCATGCTCGTGGAGCGTGAGGGCGAGCTGTGGCGACAACTCGTATCGTCGGGACTACTGTATGACACCTCTCACCTTAGCTCCGAGCGCTTTAATGCGCCGTCGCCGGCTGTGAATGTCCTGGCTTCAGCATGGCCTGCAAGAGTCGGCCGCTTCGTGGGGGTGCAGATAGTGGATTCATATCTCGAACACAATCCCGGCACTACACTTGCACAACTGTTGTCTCCCGACTTCTATAACTCACCGCAGGCACTGGAGCGCTCGGCCTACAAGGCTCGATGAAATTCCTGCCGAAAAAACACCCGGCGACAGTCGCCGGCGGAGTTTTGTTATTTGATAAGATCGTATGAGAAGGTTCTTTAAAAATATTTTCAACAGCATATTTTGCCAGACATCAATGCTGCTGATTATGTGTTGTCTGATAGTGACAGACTCTGCGCTGTCTCTTGCCGGACGGCGGAATGCAATTGCTGTCGGCTCGTGTGTTGCCGGTGGCCTTATTTTGCTCGGTCTTGTAGTCCGTATAGTGGTTGCTTTGGTCAAGGACAAGGAGCTTAAGACAATGTCGGCTAAGCCCCTCATAATAGTGGATACATGCAACAGTCTGCTTTTTCTTTACTGGCTGTACTCCGTTGCGGGGGCAATGGTTGCCGTGGTATGGCTCATACTCATGCTGTGGACCGCAATACGACGAATCCGGCGCAGGTGATGTGGCCCGGCGGAAGATGGCGGGTTCTTGCTCTTACTGTATGTGAAGAATTTTCTGAAGAACTTGTCGCGTTAAAAATGAAAAAAATAAACATAAAAAAGGGCAAGACGAAAAAAAATTGCTAAATTTGCCCTTATGAACGAGGACGCGCTCAGTCGAATGTACCTGAAGGAGACATCCTTTCAGGACCTTATGCAGCATCGTGTATTCAACGTGTTGCTAATCGCATCTCCATACGATGCCTTCATGATGGAGGAAGACGGTCGTGTGGAGGAACAGCTGTATAACGAATATGTGTCGCTTAATCTTAGTTCGCCACCGCGTGTGACCCGCGCTTCAACAGTGACCGAGGCATTGGATCTGATGCGCTCAAAGCCTTTCGACCTCGTGGTCGCTATGCCCGGTGGAGAGCTCTCAGACACTTTCGAAGGCGCTTCGAAACTCAAGAGCCTTTATCCGTCGGTGCCTTTTGTGGTGCTCACACCCTTCAGTAAGGAAGTGTCGCGCAGGCTTGCAATGGAAGACCTGTCGAATGTCGACTATGTCTTCAGTTGGCTGGGAAACATGGATTTGCTGCTGGCTATAATCAAATTGCTTGAAGACAAGCTCAATGCCAACGATATCACCGACGTAGGCGTGCAGGCAATATTGCTCGTAGAAGACTCAGTACGCTTTTACTCGTCGGTGCTTCCGCATATCTATAAATTTCTGCTCAAGCAGTCGAAGCTTTTCTCTACAGAAGCCCTCAACCAGCACGAGCAGATGTTGCGCATGCGTGGCCGTCCGAAAGTGATGCTCGCCCGTAACTACGAAGAGGCCGTGGAGCTGTATGAGAAATACGGCAAGAAGATGCTCGGCGTAATCAGCGATGTGTCGTTTCAGCGCGAGGGAGTGAAAGATGCTCACGCAGGTCTGAGACTTGCCCGCTATCTCAGAGAACACGATCCCTATCTGCCGATTATCATTGAATCTTCGGAAGTGGCAAATGCAGGTTCTGTCGGCGAGTTCGGTGGAGTTTTTATAGATAAAAATTCCAAAAAGCTGCCCGTCGACCTTGGCGATGCCATTATGAACAACTTCGGTTTTGGCGACTTTGTGATTGTCGACCCTGTCGACAAACATCCCATAATGACCATAACCAATCTCAAAGACCTCCAGAAGAATATATTCGATATCCCTTCAGAGTCGCTTTTCTATCATGCTTCGCGCAATGATATAAGCCGCTGGCTATATTCGCGTGCGCTTTTTCCTATTGCCGATGTGGTGAAGCGGCATAGATTCAGCGATATACGCGATGCCGAAACTGTGAAGCGTCTGTTCTTCGACCTTATCGTCAAGTATCGCAAGATGAAGAACCGCGGCGTGGTGGCTGTGTTCCAGAAAGACCGCTTCGACCACTACTCCAATTTTGCGCGTATAGGGCAGGGCAGTCTCGGCGGCAAGGGCCGTGGTCTTGCATTTATCGATTCGATCATCAAGAAAAATCCTATCTGCGATAACTTCAAAGGACTTTCCATATCCATTCCGCGTTCGGTGGTGCTGTGTACCGACATTTTTGATGAATTTATGGTGTCGAACAAACTCTATCCGCTTGCACTGAGCGATGCTTCAGACCAGGTCATACTTGATGTATTTTTGGCCGCGCGTCTGCCAGAGAGAGTTCACGAAGATTTGATGGCGCTTTTCGAGGTGGTCGACCGTCCGCTTGCCGTGCGCTCGTCGAGTCTTCTCGAAGACTCGCACTACCAGCCCTTTGCCGGCATCTATGCAACATACATGGTGCCGTGCACAGGCAATGTAGAGCAGCGCCTCAAGTGGCTATCCGATGCAATAAAAGGCGTGTATGCCTCGGTTTTTTATCAAGCGAGCAAAAGCTACATGACGGCGACGAGCAACGTTATCGATCAAGAGAAAATGGCCGTGATTATTCAGGAAGTAGTAGGCGAGCCGCATGCCGGATATTACTTCCCGTCGTTTTCGGGCGTTGGACGTTCGCTCAACTATTATCCGCTCGGTGACGAGCGTACCGAAGATGGCGTTGTGGAGATTGCCGTCGGTCTTGGCAAATATATAGTAGACGGTGGCCGCGGTCTTCGTCTTTCGCCGAAGCACCCCGACAATATACTCCAGACATCGACCCTCGACCTGGCCTTGCGCGATACACAAACCAAAATGTTCACACTTTCGCCCGATATGCAGGACAACTTCAGTGTTCAACTCGATGAAGGTGCGAATCTGGCTAAAAAGAACGTGCAGGATTTTGCCGGCACAGGCGCACTCAAATACATGGTCTCCACATATGACCATATCGACGGTATGCTCAAAGACTATGAAGAAGGACGCGGCCGTCGCGTGGTGACATTCAACAATATTTTCCGCGACAAGGCATTGCCGCTTGCCGACGCTCTCGACTTCATGCTCAATCAAGGACAGCATGCCATGCAGCGCCCTGTGGAGATAGAGTTTGCCGGAAACATTGCCGAAAAGCCGAACAGCGAAGGAATCAAAGGACATCTCTACTGGCTTCAGATTCGACCTATCATCGACCATAAGAATCTGATAAACGACGATGTGCTCGACTATCCCGACAATGAGCTTATACTGCGCACCGACTCAGCTCTCGGCAATGGCATGGTCGACGGAGTCCATACTATTGTCTATGTCCGTCCCGAAGTGTTCAATTCGATGAACAATGCTGCTACGGCAGAAGTCATAGGCCGTCTAAACGCGCGGCTCCAGAGCGAAGGACGGGGATATATTCTTATCGGCCCCGGCCGATGGGGCTCGTCGGACTCTGCTCTCGGCATACCGGTGAAGTGGGCCGATATTTCGGCAGCCCGTGTGATTGTGGAGTCGGCGGTCGGCAATTACCGCATGGAGCCCAGTCAAGGCACACATTTCTTTCAGAATCTCACATCTTTTGGCGTAGGATATTTCACCATAGATGCAGCTGCCGGTCACGGATACATAGACCAGGCATATCTCGATGCGATGCCCGCCGAATATGAAGACGAATACCTCAGGATTGTCACTTTCGACAAGGCGCTTCCGGTGGCTATCAATGGCCGATCGGCGCGTGCGACAGTGTTGAAACCCGATTATCACATAACCGAAAATACCTATAATCCCGAACTTCCATGAGTTTTTTCTCCAGCATAAAAAGAGCTCTCGGCTTTGGAGACGATTATGAAGAATGCGACGATACAGTTGCATCAAACGCCGGCTCCGATGACGAAACCGAAAACGCATCGGCCGATAACACAGCTCAAGCCCTGCAGGATGTTGCAGTTCCAGCAATAGACCCCGATATAAAGGCACGGATTTTTGAAGGCGCGGTGGCAGTGTTCAACGAGGCTCTTCCCGATTTCCTTCGCCGGAGCGTCGACCCGGAGCTCCAACGCAAGCGTCTTGTCGAAGCGCTCGACAAGGGTGTAGACGAATACCTCAATCAACTCATGCACACTGCCGAGGCATATGCCGAATCGCGCTTGCGCTCGGCGGCCGATTCGTCGCGCCGTGAGAGCGAACGTCTCCGTGGCGAAATGGAAAATCTCGAGCATCAGCGCTCGGCTTTGCGCGAACAGCAGTTGAGCGCCGACCGTCGCAGGCGTGCTCTCGCCGACCGTGTGACCGACCTCGAGTCTCAGCTCGCTAAAGCTGAAGCGGAACGTGAACAGTTTGAACTTGAAAACCGTAGCCTGCTCAATAAACTCAAAGTAGCCGACATACAGCCTTCGGTTGTAGAAGATATGTCGAAAGAGATTGAATCGCTCCGCAAGCAACTCAAAGAAGGTGCGCCCGCACCGGACATCGAAACCGATGCCGGACTTCAGGCGCGCCTTGACGAAGCTATCACTGCACGCCACGAGGCCGAGAAGCAATTGGGCAATGCGAGTCGTGAGGCGGCAGAGGCTGCCGACGGTTGCCGGAAAGCGCTGAAAGCTCTTGAAGACTGCCGTACGCAACAACAGATGCAGCAGCAGATGTACAACGATTTGCAGTCGCAATTTGCAGCCGAGCGTGAGACTGTGCAGAAGTTACAGAAAGAAAAAGCAGATGCTGTGAAAATCGCCGACAGTGTTATCGGATTGCAGGCGCAGATGGCCCAGGTAGAAGAAATTATACGCAAACGCGATGAGCGAATCGCACGTCTGCGTAATGCCAACAAGCAACTCAAAGACCGTGTGGCCGAGCTCGAAGAAGTATCGAAGCGCGTTCTTGAGCGCGACGACGGCCTCTTCAACCTGCCTCCAGAATCGCCTGCCTCCAAAAAAGACAAGCAGCTGCTTGACGCGGAGGTTCTGTCGGCTATGGAGGATGATTTTGAGTGTCCCGACTGGTTTGTAAGCGAGCCGGCTCCCGGTGAAACAAGTCCTTTGCTCGCTTCCGACTCGGAATTTGGCTATCAGGAACCTCCAAAAAAGCCTAAGAAACCCGAAAATGACGCACAACTTTCTCTCTTCTGATAATGTTATAAGTGTACAAAAGTACCGACATGCGTTTTATCTCCACAAAATCTGATAAAGTACCGGCATCTTTGTCCGACGCAGTCAACCACTGCGTAGCATCCGATGGGGGACTGTATATGCCGGAATCAATACCTGTTATTCCAAAGGCTCTTTTCAACAATATAGGCGAAATGAGTCTGCGCGAGGTCGCCTATGTGGTGTCCTCGGCCTTTTTCGGCGACGACGTGCCGTGCCATGAGCTCAAAAAGATTGTCGACGAATCATTTATGTACGACGTGCCGATGCTCAAGGTGGCCCACAACCGCTATGTGCTCGAGCTCTTTCATGGTCCTACGCTTACATTCAAGGATTTCGGGGCGCGTTTCATGGCTCGCCTCATGAAATATCTCGACCGCAAGAGCAATGCGCCACAGCGCAATGTGCTAGTGGCGACAATGGGCAATACAGGTGCCGCGGCGGCAAACGGACTGCTTAAAGTCAATGGCATAAATGTATGCGTCCTTTATCCCCGTGGCGTGCTTTCGCGTCCGCAGACAGCACAGTTCACATCCTTGGGCGAGAATGTACACCCCATAGAGGTGGCCGGCACTGTTGAAGACTGCAAACGTCTGGTGCAGAGTGCCCTTGCCGACGCATCGCTGACAGATTTCCACCTCACGGGTGCAAATTCAATTAATATCGCCCGCCTTCTGCCCCAGGTCACATTTGCCATGTATGCCTATGCCAGGCTGTGTGCCATGGGTGTCGACAATGCCGCTCAGGCATGTCTGTCGGTGCCTTGCGGCAATCTGAGCAATCTTGTCGCCGCGACGATAGCTCTTAAAATGGGTACGCCCATGGGAAAAATTATCGCGGCCACGAACGCAAACAACCAGTTGGCCCCGTTATTCGACGGCAAAGACGCCGAAATACCGTCTTATCAGCCTGTGCACACTCTTGCATCATCGATTGATATGAGCCGGCCTTCGGGCTGGCCACGCCTCCAACATCTATATAAAGGCGATATCGAGGCTATGAAGCGCGATATCATATGTGCCGCACCTGTCGGCGACGAGAAAATAGCGCAGGTTGTCTCCTCGCTCTACAGAGATAAGCAGTATATGATTGATGCCCACGGAGCTGTTGCCTATGCGGCAGCCGACGAGGCTCCGGATGGAGCACCGGTTGTGATATTCGCAACCGGACATCCGGCAAAACAGCTCGACACAATGACACGCATCACCGGCACGGCTCTCGAGCTGCCCGTTCAGCTTACGAGGTTCATGTCGATGAAGCGACACTCAATAATAATACCGCCTACAGTGCCGGCACTTAGAAAACATCTGCAGACACTCGTTCATTAATCTTTAATTCTTTCCATTATGGCAAACAAACGCGACTTAAAAAAATTTATCCGCAACACCTGCGGAGCTCTCGCATCCGAAATAATCATCGCACGAGTGGTCTTTCCTGCGATTTCACGCGAGGAAGTAAACGACATCGTGGCACAGATTGCCGCTCTTCAGTGCACAACCCTTGCCAAAGTAGGCATCGTCTTCGACAAAGCTCCCGGAGAGTACGAGTCGGCTGCCGCATACCGCAAAGAGCGCCGGCAATATTTTGCCACCGCCTTCAATGCTCTTGTCGATGAGTTCGACAAAGCTGTCGAAGCAGTAGTGAAGCGCATGAACTCCGCGCTTCCCGAAGACGTACGAGCCGAAATCAAGGCAACAATCAGCGAATGAACATCGCAGGGTTGATACTGCGCCTTTTAGGCTGGAAAGTGGAGATAGACGTACCCGATATGCCTAAAAGCATAATCTGTGTAGCTCCGCACACCAGCAACTGGGACTTCATACTCGGGGAGTTGGCCTACACCTCGGCAGGTCGTAAGGCCGGCTTCCTGATGAAGGATACTTGGTTTTTCTGGCCGTTAGGGTGTCTCTTCCGTGCTATAGGAGGCATTGCCGTGCCGAGGCGACGCAAGTCGACGGGCTCGCTTACGGAGTTTCTTGTCAACAAGTTCAACCGCAGCGAGCGCATGACTATTGCCATAACCCCGGAGGGTACCCGCAGCCGCACAACACGGTGGCATACCGGCTTTCTGCATATCGCAGCGGAGGCACATGTTCCCATAGTGCTCGGCGTGCTCGATTTCGGCACTAAGCATATATTTGTGAACCGCACATTTGAGCCTACCGGCGATGTTGAGGCAGATATGAGGGCTATAAAAGATTTCTATGCGCCTTACAAAGGCAAACATCCCGAAAAATTCACTGCCGAATGAAGTCTCTCGTCAATAATCTCAGAGTTGCCGCACTACCGATGCCCATTGTCTGGGCCGATAAGGAGGCGAATATGCGCATCGTAGAGCAGGCTTTTGCCCGGCTGCCGCAGGGTACAGACCTTGTTGTGCTGCCCGAATTGTTCTCAACCGGCTTTGCAGATGATTTTGAACTCATTGCCGATTTGGCCGAGCGCAACACCGGCCCGACAATCGACCGTGTGAAAAGCTGGGCAGCGCGTTATGGTGTGGCTATCGCCGGAAGCTTTATAGCCTCGACGCCGCCGCATCTCTACAATCGTGGTTTTTTTATAGAGCCGTCGGGTGAAGAGACTTTTTACGATAAACGTCACCTCTTCTCGGTAGGTCGCGAAGGCGCGATTTTCCACCCCGGAACTACGCCGATGAACATAGTGCGTTTCCGCGGATGGAATATAGCGCTGATTATATGCTACGATTTGCGCTTCCCCGTGTGGTGCCGGTGCGTAGACAACCGCTACGACCTTATGCTTGTCATTGCGTCGTGGCCTCGGTCACGAGGCTATGCCTTCGAGCATCTGCTTGTGGCGCGAGCTATAGAGAATCAGTGTACTGTGGTCGGCTGCGACCGTGGCGGGTCAGATGAATTCGGTCAATACGACGGGCTCACACAGATTTACGACAGCCACGGCATGCCTGTTGGCACAGAGGAAGAGCCGTTTGTTGTGGCCGATTTGAGCCTGAATAAAGTTCAGGCCTATAGAGAGTCGTTTCCTGTAAGCAGGGATGCCGACGATTTTACCATTATCGACAGGTAGCGGTGTCTGTGGCTGCGTAGTGTGGAAGTCAGCTTTTTTTGCGGCGGCGGTGATTACGACGTTTTGGAGAATCTTCGTCGCAGTTGTATTTATTGAGTTCCACCATCTTGCATAATTGTGCACGGCTGAGGAGCGGATTGACAAATGCCGCACGCATCAGATATTCCTTTATATGCGCTATTTCTGCTTCTGCCGATGCCGGCAGATGAAGTATTTTACGTATGCGCAGCGCCTTGACCGGCAGGTGATAGCCGAACATGGCAGTGCCCTCGTCGAGCAAGGTTTGTGAGCGCGTCATTATCGCCGGTACTTGTTCGGGCATACAGTGAGCAGGGGCATAAGTGCGGTTATCAGCATCGATGAGTGTCATAAGCTTGTTGAAACGCTTTTTGTCGACGCATTTATATTGCAGTCGCCGCAGCGCTTCATCGCTCATGTTTTGTGCATGGTCGCCCCATCTCTTGGCGGCCTCATGGTTCATGCACAAGAAAATGATGCGGTCAATGCTCTCGGTGCGGTATCTTAAGCGCCGGAGAGCCGTGTCGATTATACGGGCGCATCGACGGTCGTGTCCGGGGAAATGATTCTGTCCGTCGCGTCCTTTTATGGCCGTTAAGGTTTTGCCGATATCGTGGAGCAGCGCTGCGAGCCGCATTTCGCTCTGCGGAGGTACGAGGTCGGCGGTGGCAAGAGAGTGCTCCCAGACAGTGCCGAAGTGATACTCCGACTGGCGCAGGTCGTATTCTTTCTCGAGTTCGGGTATGATATATCGCATGGCACCGACTTCGCGCAGCAGATTAAGTGCACGCGAGGGTGTGGGGCATTCAAGAATTTTATCGAATTCCGACTGCATGCGCTCGGGTGTGATTATCTCGAGTCTCGATGCATATTTTTTCATTGCGGACATTGCCGCCGGGTCGATTTCCCAACCGAACCGTGTGGCGAACCTTACAGTACGTATTATTCGCACGGGGTCGTCGTCGAATGTCATATCCGGTTCCGACGGAGTGCGTATGAGGTGGTTTTCGATGTCGGCGATACCTTTACCCGTAATATCAAGCATGCGGTCGCCCGAAATATCGTAGTATAGCGAATTGATTGTGAGGTCGCGGCGGTAACAGTCGTCTTCAATAGAGCCAAAAGCGGTCGAGGGGTCGCGCGAGGTCCGGTCGGTGTATTTCTCCGAGCGAGTCTGTACAAGTTCGATTTCTTCGCCTGGAAATTTGCGGAGGTACATACGTGCTGTGCCGTATTTTCTGAACTTCACCGGTTCGCCAATAGTAAGATGCTTTTTGTGCAGCCATTCGGCGAAAGCGATTCCACCGTCAGGAAGGGCTACAGCGAGGTCGACATCCTTTATAGGCGCACCGATAATGGTGTCGCGGCAGCAACCGCCCACGGTGTAGACCTTGCCTTCCCAGACTGAGCCTTCGATTAGTTCACGCAGGTATCGGCATATCAGCTTGTATTTTTCCGATGTCATGGCTTTTGACGTAGAATGCCGTGCTTCCGGCATAAAGCGCGGCAAGCACGGCTCATTTTCATTATACTGTTGGTTCTGTTTCGGGGGTTATTACCGATGTGACTATTTTCTGAGTATCCGGATTGTAGCCGACGATGATTTCATCTCCGGGTTTGGCCGTTCCGGAGAGCATTACTTCGGCGAGTTCGTCTTCGAGATATTTCTGGATAGCACGTTTCAGCGGACGTGCGCCGAATTGTACGTCGCAACCCTTTGAAGCGATGAAATTCTTTGCTTCGTCGCTGATTGTAACAGTAAAACCGAGGTCGGCGATACGGCGGTAGAATCCTGCGAGCTCTATGTCGATAATCTTGAAGATTGCGTCGCGGTCGAGAGTGTCAAATATTATCACATCGTCGATACGGTTGAGAAATTCGGGCGAGAAAGCCTTGTTGAGTGCCTTTGAGAGTATGCTGTGGCTGTATTCGCGATCTACGGCCTGTGTGGTGAAGCCGACTCCAGAGCCAAATTCTTTGAGCTGGCGTGTGCCGATGTTCGATGTCATGATGATAATAGTGTTCTTAAAATCGATGCGACGGCCGAGACTGTCGGTGAGGCGGCCTTCGTCCATTACCTGCAGCAGAAGGTTGAACACGTCGGGGTGGGCTTTCTCGATTTCGTCGAGGAGCACAACAGAGTAGGGGTGACGGCGAACGCGTTCGGTGAGTTGTCCGCCTTCCTCGTAACCAACATATCCGGGAGGCGCACCAATGAGCCGCGACACGCTGAATTTCTCCATGTATTCGCTCATGTCGATGCGAATCAGAGCATCAGTCGAATCAAACAGATACTCCGAGAGTTTCTTGGTGAGGTATGTTTTGCCCACGCCGGTAGCTCCGAGGAACATGAATGTGCCGATAGGCTTGTTGGGGTCTTTGAGGCCGAGGCGGTTTCGCTGAATTGCCTTGACAAGTTTTGTGATTGCGGCGTTCTGTCCGACAATCGATTTCTGGAGCACGGGTTCCATTTCGATGAGGCGTACGCCCTCGGCCTGTGCAATGCGCTTCACGGGCACACCGGTCATCATGGCAACGACTTCGGCCACTTTGTCGGCATTGACCTCAACGCGTTTTGCTTCCATTTCCTTGTCCCAGTCGGCCCGGGCTTTTTCGAGCTCGGTCTGCAGAGCGGCGGCGGCGTCGCGGAGGCGTGTGGCCTCGGCGAAGTCGTGACGCTGTGCGGCTGCGACTTTTTCGGCAGTAGTGGTGCGCAATTTTTCTTCGAGCTCTTCGATAACGGGAGGTACGGTGATATTGGATATGCGCATACGTGCGCCGGCCTCGTCGAGGGCATCGATGGCTTTGTCGGGGAAGTTGCGGTCGGTGATATATCGGTTGGTGAGCTTTACGCATGCCTCAAGAGCATCGTCGGTATATTTCACGCCATGGTGTTTCTCGTAAGTGGTCTTGATATTGTTGAGTATGGCCAGGGTCTGTTCGGCAGTAGTGGGCTCTACCATTACTTTCTGGAAACGGCGTTCGAGAGCGCCGTCCTTCTCTATGTTCACACGATACTCGTCGAGAGTAGTGGCGCCGATGCACTGTATTTCACCACGGGCAAGAGCCGGCTTGAGCAGGTTTGCGGCATCCATAGAGCCCTGGGCATTGCCTGCACCGACAATAGTGTGAATCTCGTCGATGAAAAGTATAATGTTGGGGCTTTTCTGCAACTCGTTGATAATAGCTTTGATACGCTCTTCGAATTCTCCGCGATACTTCGTTCCTGCCACTATCGATGCCATGTCGAGCGATATGACGCGTTTGTCGAAAAGTATTCGCGATACTTTACGGCGTACGATGCGGAGGGCGAGGCCTTCGACAATTGCCGATTTGCCTACGCCCGGTTCTCCGATGAGCACAGGATTGTTCTTCTTCCGTCGGCTGAGAATCTGTGCCAGACGTTCGATTTCGGTTTCTCGTCCCACAACAGGGTCGAGGCGGCCTTCTTCGGCGGCGCGGGTCATGTCGTTGCCGAATTTATCAAGCATAGGCGTGTCAGCGTTGCGCTGGTTCCGTGCCGATGTCTTGCGGTCGCTGCGCGGCTGACTGCTGCCCGATGGTGTGTCGGGGTCGGAGTTTTCGTCACGGGGTGCTTCGGCCACAGGTGTGTCGGTGACAGGCATTATATCTGCCTTGACCTGACGAAGTATGGCATCATAGTCAATACCTGCACTTGTAAAGGGGAGGAAAGTGCCCATTGAGCGCACTTCTTTATTGTGAAGGAGCGACAGCAGCAGGTGCTCGATATCGACAACCGACGACTTGAGGTAGCGTGCCTCGATGATTGCCAGTTTTATGATAAGAGTAACAATGCGGCTGTAATAGTCGGCGCTGCGGCCTTCGTCTACATCTGGCTCGAGGAGCGCTACGTCGAGGTTGCTGCGCAAATCGGCCAGTCGGTCGGCACCGGCAACGCGTTCCATCAGCTCGGCAGAGCGTGTGCCGGGAGCGCAGAGCTCCAGCAAAATGTGCGCCGGCATGATAAACTTGTTGTTATGGTTTGTGCATTGGGTTCGGAGACGGTCGATGAGGGCCTGGACCTCCGGGGTGTATTTTTGGCTGTTTTCCATAATGTTCGTTAGTAATAGCGGTGCTTTAAAACTGTGTAAGCAGTTATCGGCAATATGTAATAACGCAATAACCGTGCCAAAAATTGTGCGGCTCAGTCATGCTGCGTAGACAAGCATATTCTTTCAAACAATCCTTTCGTGTGGCTCGTTCGGAAGATTTGTGTGCAAAGTTATAAATTATTGCGAAATAATACGCCAATGGAGCAATAATCGTGTGGCTGGGCTCGGTGGAATGCATCCTATGAATCACCTGCAGGCTCGAATAAAGTGCATGAAAAACTCTGCGGCTACACACCCGAAAAGAAATGTCCGCCGGCGCATAATATTCCAAAAAAAATTCATACCTTTGTATGAAATTTTGCGTAGCCTCGCTGTCGCTCTGATACAGGGCGCTTCGGGCAAGGGTAAACTACGCTCACTATACATATTTATATAGCATGCTTGAAGACGAACGTATATTCAAGATTAATATCGAAAACGAAATGAAAATGGCCTACATCGACTATTCAATGTCGGTGATAGTGTCGCGAGCCTTACCCGATGTGCGCGACGGTATGAAACCGGTGCAGCGTCGTGTGCTCTTCGGAATGAATGAGATGGGCAACAATAGTAATAAACCGCACAAGAAGTCGGCCAACTGCGTCGGTGAGGTAATGGGTAAATATCACCCTCACGGCGACTCGTCGATATATGGCACGGTATGCCGTATGGCCCAGTGGTGGTCGCTCCGCCACACTCTTGTCGACGGTCACGGTAATTTCGGCTCGATAGACGGCGACTCCCCTGCCGCAATGCGTTATACCGAAGTTCGCCTCGACCCTCTGGGAGAGGAAATGCTTCGCGATATAGACGAAGACACAGTCGATTTTCAACCTAATTACGACAACTCGCGCAAGGAACCTGTGGTACTTCCGGCACGTTTTCCCAACCTGCTTGTAAACGGCTCTGCCGGTATTGCCGTGGGTATGGCCACAAACATGCCGCCTCACAACCTTACCGAGTCTATCAACGGCTGTATAGCTCTGCTTGACAATCCCGATATGTCGATTGCCGACCTTTCGAAAATCATTGTCGCTCCCGACTTCCCCACAGGTGGTATAATCTACGGTTATGAAGGTGTTCGCGAGGCATATGAGACAGGACGTGGCCGTGTAGTTATCCGCGCCAAGGCCGAAATCGAATCGAAGAAAGAGCACGACCTCATAGTTGTAACCGAGATACCTTATGGTGTAAACCGTGCCGAACTCATAAAGAGCATTGCCCAGCTTGTAATCGACAAGAAAATCGATGGCATTGCCAATGTCAACGACGAGAGCGACCGCGAGGGTATGCGCATTGTGGTGACACTCAAAAGCGATGCCAACGCCAATGTGGTGCTCAACAAGCTTTATAAGCTCACCGCGATGCAGTCGTCGTTTGCAGTAAACAATGTCGCACTCGTACATGGACGTCCGCGCACGCTTAATCTCAAAGAGATTATCCAGTCGTTCAACGAGCACCGCCGTGAGGTTGTGCTCCGCCGCACACGTTTCCAGCTTAAGAAAGCCAAAGACCGCGCACATATTCTCGAAGGCCTCATGGTCGCCGTGCGGAATATCGACGAGGTAGTGCAGATAATCAAGACCTCGAAGACCAACGAAGATGCCAAATCGCGTCTGTCGGCCCGCTTCGGTCTTACCGATGTGCAGACACAGGCTATTCTCGAAATGCGCCTGCGTGCGCTCACCAATCTTGCAGTTGATGACCTTCAGCGCGAAATCGACGAGATTCACAAGCGCATTGCCGACCTTCAGCTCATTCTCAGCGATGAAAACGTGCTTCGCGAACTTATAAAGAGCGAGCTCAGCGAGGTGGCTGCAAAATTCGGCGACAAGCGCCGTACACAAATCAATTATGCAGCCGGCGAATTCAACGCCGAAGACTTCTATGCCGACGACGACATGATTATCACCATTTCGCACATGGGATATATCAAGCGTACTCCGTTGGCCGAATTCCGTGCCCAGAACCGTGGCGGCGTTGGTGCCCGCGGCTCCGTGACTCGCGACAAAGACTTTATCGAGCATATCTACACGGCATCGATGCACAATACCATGCTCTTCTTCACCGACCGAGGCCTTGTGTACAAGATGCCTGTCTATGAGTTGCCTGAAGGCACTCGTCAGACAAAGGGCCGTGCCCTGCAGAATCTGCTCAACATCGAGCCCGGCGACAGTGTCAACGCATTTATCCGCTGCAAGGGTCTTGACGACCCCGAATATACTTCGACACACTATCTCGTATTTGCAACACGCAACGGCCTTATCAAGAAAACCGTGCTTAGCGAATATGCACGTGTTATGTCGAAGGGTAAGAAAGCCATACTTATCCGCGAGGGCGACAGCCTCGTAGGTGTCGAACTCACCGACGGCAACAGCCAGATACTTGTGGCCAACCGTCATGGCCGCGCCGTACGCTTCGACGAAAACGAGCTCAGAGCTATGGGTCGTGTAAGTTCGGGTGTTCGCGGCATGAAGATTGACGAAGACTCCGAAGATGCCGTTGTCGGCCTTGTTGTAATGCCGGAGAACTCTGATACCACCGTGCTTGTTCTATCTCAGAAGGGCTTTGGCAAACGCTCGCAGCTCGACGGCTATCGTCTTACCCGGCGCGGCGCTCGTGGCGTGAAGACAATGAACATAACCGAGAAGACCGGCGAGCTCATAGCCTTCAAGAGCGTGAACGACGACAACGACCTGATGATTATCAACAAGTCGGGAGTCGTAATTCGTGTGCATGTGAGCGATATCCGTGTTATGGGACGCGCCACACAGGGCGTGCGTATCATAAATCTTGAGAAACGCAACGACACCATTGCTTCGGTCTGCTGTGTGGAGGCCGACCCCGAAGAAGAAACCGAGCAGATAGCTCCCGATGCCGAAGAACTTCCCGCTCTCACCGACAGCGAAACCGAGTCGGAAGAAGATGTAACCGACGACGAAATCGCAGAAGAAGAGGCAACGGAAGAAAATGAATAATTCAAACCAATAACTACTATACAATGAAGAAGTTCACCCTTTTCACTCTTGCCCTTGCCACAGCTATGGCTGCTTCGGCACAGGCAAACGTGCTCAAAGATGCTGAGCGCGCAATGAAAGAAGGTAAAGAAGCCAAGGATGTAGTTGCAATCATCACTCCTGCCTTTACCAACCCAGAGACGCAGAACAATGCACAGACTTATGTCATTCCCGGCAAGGCTTCGTTCAGCCAGTATGACCACCTCCTCGGTCTGAAACAGTTCAACAAACTTCCCGAGAACGGCGACAAGCTCATGGGCACGCTCCTCGTGCAGGGCTACGAGTATTTTGCCAAGGCTCTTCCCCTAGACTCTGTGCCCGACAGCAAAGGTAAAATCAAGACCAAATATTCAAAGGACATCATCGGCACACTCGTAGGTCACTTCAGCGACTATTCGAATGCTGGCGCAGACCTCTATAACGCCAAAGATTATGCCAATGCCTACAAAGCATGGGATATCTTCTGCTCCATTCCCGAGATTCCTGCTGCTGCAGAATCTCTCCGCAAGTCGAAAATGATGCCCAGCGACACCATCTTTGGTGAAATCGCTTTCAACCAGGCTCTCGCCGCATGGCAGTCGGACAATCTTCAGAATGCTCTCGATGCATTTATGAAGGCTAAAAAATTCGGCTACAATAAGAAACAGCTCTACGATTATGCTATTTCGGTTGCTTCCAACCTTAATAACAACGACATGGTACTCGAGCTCTCGAAAGAGGCTATACCTCTATACGGCAAAGAAGACCCCATGTACATGAGCCAGATTGTAAACTTCTACCTCCAGAGCAAGCAGCTCGACAAGGCTTTTGAAATCATCAATCAGGCTATCGCACAGGAGCCCAACAACGCCCAGTACTATGTAATTCAGGGTGTGCTCTACGAAAACTCCGACGACCCCGCCGTTAAAGCCAAGGCTATCGATGCTTACAAGAAAGCTAAAGAAATCGACCCCAAAAACGACCAGGCTGTCTACGGCTACGGACGTCAGATTTGCGAGCAGGCTTATGCACTCGCCGACGAGGCTCCCACCCGTGCCGACGAATATGCCGAATACTTCGCAACGAAACTCAAACCTCTCTTCGAGCAGGCTGCAGCTATCCTCGAGGAGGCTTATACCATCAATCCCGACAACATGGACGTTCTCAAATATCTTGAGAACGTATACTACAACCTCAATGACGAGAAGATGCTCAACGACGTGAAAAAGCGTATGAGCTATTGATATACTCCATACATAATTAAAAGTTGCGGTGTCTCCACAAGAGGCGCCGCATTTTTTTTACGAAGTTTTGATATTGTGTTAGAAAAATGTATATTTGTGCATCACTATCTCTCTAATCCGTGAAATGAAAAAAACTAATTACATTTTTTGTCTATTATTAGTTTTTTGCTCGACTTCATATGCAGGAGTCGCAGGCGGAGCGGCCGGAGCCTTGACGAACTCTCTGCTCAACGGTGCCAATATCGGCCAGATAGCTAAAAATACATTCACGGGTGCATTTTGGGGAGGGGCATCAGGATTCTTTAACTTCGCATCCGGCTCCGGAACACTCTTGGAAAAGTTATTCAAGCATGCTTTCTCTCAAGGTTGCATGGAGGCCGTTCAGGGAGGTAATGCCTTTCATGGCTTCATGCTTGGAGCCGTATCATGTCTTGGAAGTGACTATACAAACCGCTCTTCGTATCAGCCAAAGCTTGCCAAATTGGCTACATCGGCTGCCATTAGTGGTTGCATCGATGAAATAGGAGGTGGTAAATTTGCAAACGGGGCGGTGACCGGGGCTTTCTCTTTCCTGTTTAACGATTATATGCATTGTCGTTCAACGGTTGATGAAGTTGTGGAGACTTATATGGTCTATTTTGCTTATGATATAAGTGGCTGTGGAACTGCTTCTATGATTGTTAAAAGTCGTGCAGCGATTGATAATTATATACAAGAAAAAAAATTAAAGATGACATTATCCTTATCATATAGGACTTATTGTCCCGAAGAATTTATAGGAGCATTCGAAACACATCTTTATTTAGGTCACGACTACAAAGGAGAAATATTTTATGAGAATGTCATTCGTCATAGTATTATGATGCCCGGTACTAATTATGCAGGATTAAAGCATCTGGAATGTAATTACGAAGCAAAAGTTCCTCAGGTTAAAATTGTTATCACGGGTAGTTGGAAAAGAAGAAATGGCTTTCACACAGAAATGTGTAATGTTCATGCGGTTGGTGCTAAGTTTTCCACATTTACTCATTTAATTAATCCATTATAATTAGTTCTAATATGATGTACAAAAAACATATAATCATAATATTTATTAGCATTTTCCTGGTTTCATGCTCTGGGAAAACAGAGCATGAAACCTATGCCGTTCCTGAAGTAACTCTGCTTTCTGATTCTATTCGGGAAGCAATTCGAGAGTTTGTATGGACATCATATGACAATATGGGCCGAATTGCTTTGGTTCCCGGATTTTTAGACAATCCTAAGACGATTGGAGACAGTCTGTATATGTTTATGTGCGCTGCAATTCGTAATCGTCCGAATACTATGTTGTTAAACTTAGCATTGGAAATGTCAAACAGAACTGATGAATCCAAACTTGATTGGAAAGAGAGAAATACTTGCTTATATCAACGTACGGAGATTCTTGCTTTATTAGGTAGATGTGATGAAGCATTTGAAACTTATAAGAAAACGTATTATTCCGAAAACAGCCCTCTGCAATTAAGGCATCAGGGGAGGATGGCTCTCAATGAAAATAAAATGGATTCTGCCGGAATATATTTTTCAAAACAAATTGAAGTATGCGGTAAAATGCTTGCCGAAAAATTCAATCCGGCTATGGCTATGGATTGTGTCGCAGCAACGTATTTTCTTCATGGAGAGGAGGAGGCTAATAAATTGCTCCATTCATACATAAATAAATATCCCGAAGATGAAATTTTGAAATTGATGGAAAGAGACTGGAATGAAAATCTAATCCAATTTGAATGTGTCAGTCACCTCCACGACTATTACGAAATAATGCATGAATTCATGCAGCAACCCTCTGCAAAATCAAATTCTCAAAAAACAATATGAAAAGGCTTTTTATCGCAGCGCTTGCTGCAGTACTGCTGGTCGCCTTCGGTTGCGGGGCTAAATCTGACAAGAGCGACAAGAGTGCGGACGGGCCTACGGCTTTCGACGTTGCCAATAACTATATTGTCAATCTGATGACACAATCAATGATGAACGACGGCGATTCAATACCGCTCCTTAAAGCTGTCGAAATTTCGGAGGGCGTGGATGTATCCGCACTTACGGGAATGGAGAAAATCTTATACTATGGCTCGAGAGCTCAGTTATTCGGACTTTTGCACCGTGTCGACGACGCAATTGATGCTCTGAAAAGTCAGATGATGTGTTACGAAGTAGATTCTCCCGAACGTCTTTCATTCCTCGGCCTAATGGCTCTAAATGAAGGCAAAAATGATTCGGCCTCATATTATTTCAATCGTGGCATGGAGGTATGCGATGCAAAACTCAAGGGAGCATTCAATTCAAGCTATGCCATGAAGAATATTGAGATAGCGTATTATCTTAAGGGAGAGAATCAGGCCAAGGCGCTGTTTGACTCATACGTAGCAGAGCATCCTGAAGACCAAGTCCTCGGAATGATGAGAGAATGCTGGACCGGTTTAGTGCAGATGTATGAATTATCCAAGGATTTTAAGGGTAATTTTGATAAAATCAGCCAATTGGCCGGCGGAGGAATGATGTTGGAAGATGAAGAGATTATAGAAGGTTCTGATTCTAATGATAACGGAATTGTAGTGGAAGTAAAATAATCTGTAAAATAACTATCCGGTGAGTATGAAAGAGAATGAAGAATGTAGAGAATAATGAGAAGTTTTGTTCGTTAGTGACAAAAGCGTATGCATTGTGGCATAAGTTCAAAGATAAAGAGGCTTTGGATTATGCTACCGAGGCGATACGGTTGGAAAATGACAATATCTTTGCATTATTCATTCATGGTCGAATCCTGTGGTCTCTTGAGGATTATGCGTCTGCTCTTTTAAATTTCGAAACGGTTCTTCGGAATAATTGTTGCCACAAAACTTGCCATTCGATGCTTGGCAGAAGCATACACTCAATTAAGACTGATGCAAATTATTACGTTGCGGATTGTCTATACCACCTTTTTAGAGATAAAGATGCACTTCCTTTCATTTCCGAGCATTTAAAAATGCGAAGACGAGGGGTAAAGAGCGATGTCAATAAGCAAAATGCATTAAAACTTTATAAAATTCTTATATATAGCCGACGGCCTAATGGGGAAGTTCCTAAGCTAGAAGAATACGCAACTCCAAAGCAGAGAAAATATATATCCAAACGTATGGATAGTCTGATAGCGGCGCGAGATTATAAAACACTTGCGGGCTATCTTAAGGGTGTGTTAAAACGGTTCCCCGGAGAATATTATATAAAGCTTCAGCTTTCCGAGTACCTCCCGAGAATCGGGGATAAGAAAGGTGCGCTGAAATATGCCGAAGAGGCATATAGACAAGCATCGGAAGATGCACTCGCTGTATTTGACTATGCCGACGCATTGTGGCTCAATGACCGAAGAGAGGAAGCCCTTCATCATTATCAGGAAATGCTTGATATGGGAATTGATTATATTGCATACTCAGAGCATGGCGAAGGTCTTCGCTATGCAAAGCGTCTCCTCAGAACTGCTATGTGGTGTATAGCGGAGATTAAGAAAGAATTGAAGGGCGTGTAAATAATTCTAAATAATCTGAATGCATTTGCATACGTCGCCGAAAGTAGCTAACTTTGTTTACATATGAGGACGATTGCATTTGTATCAATGATGATGATAGCGGCAAGCGCATCGGCTCTCGACTTCGAAGGAGTTTCGGAGCCGGCTGTCCGTGTCGCAGCCGAGGCATCGACGGGTCTTGAAGCGGTGTATGTGCTGCCTTCGACGCAGGGTGTAACTATAGGCTATGATGCCAAGGGCGAAGGTACGGTGCGCTGGTATCGCTTCAGTAACCTCGGTGGTGCCTACGCCGAAGAAATAAGCTGCAGTCGCAATGGCAATCGTGTAACGGCTCAGGCTCAGAGCGGCGATATGGGCTATATTATTGAGGATAGCGGCACCCGTACTTGTTTTTGGGTGACAGATTATTCTGCCCATGAATTCCGTGCCGAGTCTCTCGGCTTTGCGGAAGAGCAATCGTGTTCGCAAGCCGAACTTTCATTTGTCGGTGAAGGCAGTGATATAGTATATTTCACAATCAATGGCCGACGTATGGTGTTGTCGCGAGACCTGGAACTTGTATATTCGACGCTGGTCTACGACGAGGCGACGTTTATGTACAATCAGCAGAGTGTTACCAATACGCTGGCATCGGTAGGTAGTTCTATTTATACCGATGCCCCCCTTTGCGATACCGAGTTTATTCTTTCCGGCGACCGTTTTCAACGGGCCTGGAACCGCAGCGTGAGTGTGGAAAGCGGAACTTATAATGCTTTGGCAGTCGAAGCGCAGAGCCGTGCCACGCAAGAAACACGCGACAATGACAATGAAATAAAAGACAGTGCCGACGGTCTTGGCGGTTCTGCTCCCTGCGACATTACTTTTGAGGCTATAGTTACAGATGCAGCCATATTCCGTGAGTGGCAGATTTCGCGCAGCCCTGAGTTTGATATAACCGAGAACACCTACAGCGAGCTTTCGTTTGATTACACATTCCGCGAGAACGGCTCTTGGTATGTGCGTTTTGTAGCCAACAACGCCGACGGAACATGCGAGTTTACAGCCCCTGTCTACGAAATCAATATTGGAGAGTCGCAACTCGAAATACCCAATGCTTTCTCGCCACAGGGTTCGCCCGGCGTAAACGATGAGTGGAAAGTTAGCTATAAATCTCTCATATCCTACGAGTGCCATATCTACAACCGCTGGGGCAAGGAGCTGTTCTCGTCTACCGACCCCTCGCAGGGCTGGGACGGCAGGCAAGGCGGCAAATATGTGCCTGCAGGCGTGTATTTCTATGTAATCAAGGCCATGGGCGCCGACGGTCGCCGCTATGAGAAAGCCGGAGATATCAACATAATCAATTTCAGGCAGGATGTAACCGGCCAGTCTGGCGCTCCGGCCCAATAAGCATATACGAAAATGAAAAAAACAATCATACCTTTGCTCCTTGTGGCGTGCATGATGTCGATGCCGGCCACTGCGCAGACCAACGTACAGAAATCATCCAATATCTTCGCGCCGGTTTTTTCGCCCGAAATTCCTGCTTCGGTGACCCTCTGCGGCGAAAAAATAGACCTCGACCGTGCGGATATGTACGAAGCGTTTGACCGCGAGCTTACAGCGATGGCCTATACACACGGCACCACCATGCTGATTATCAAGCGTGCCAACCGCTACTTCCCCGAGCTGTCGGAGCTTCTTAAAAAATACGACATGCCGCAAGACCTTCTCTACCTCGCCTGTATAGAGTCATCGCTCAACCCGAGGGCTTATTCGCCGGCGAAAGCAGCCGGTTTCTGGCAGTTTATCCCTTCGGCGGCCAAAGAATACGGTCTGGAAGTCAACGACGAAGTCGATGAGCGCTACAACATAGAGAAAGCCACGGCCGCTGCCGCTCGTTATCTTAAAAAAGCCTATGCACGCTATGGCGACTGGCCTTCGGCAATGGCATCGTACAACGGTGGCATGGCCCGCATATCGGGTGCTCTCGACAAGCAGGGCGCCGACACATCGCTCGACCTTTATCTGGCCGAAGAGACCACTCGCTACCCATATCGCGTAATGGCCATGAAGACAATCTTTGAGAATCCAAGAGCATACGGTTTCCGTCTCCGCTCCGACCAGCTTTATCAGCCTCGAAAATATAAAACCGTTGAAGTTAGCGGTCCTGTGGCTTCGTGGCCCGAATGGGCTGCCGCTCACGGCATAAGCTACGCACAACTCCGCGAAGACAATCCGTGGATTCGCTCTTTGAAACTCACCAACAAAACCGGCAAAACATACAAAGTGCGCATAGCCGAGTCTTCGTCGCTGTCGCGCTCAAAAGCCGGCTTCAAGACTTTCAATCCTAAATGGACAACAGACTGAAATCTGACAACCCGAATATAGCCGATGACGGCACTTTCGGTAAAATAGCCGTTATAGGGGCACGAGTCAACAATCTTAAGAATATCGATGTTGACATACCCCACAATAAACTCACCGTTGTTACCGGCTTATCCGGTTCCGGTAAATCATCGCTTGCCTTCGACACAATTTTTGCCGAAGGCCAGCGGCGTTATATAGAGACGTTCTCGGCGTATGCCCGAAACATGCTCGGAAATCTCGAGCGTCCCGATGTCGACAGCATCACCGGTCTGTGTCCGGTGATTGCTATTGAGCAGAAGACGGTAAACCGCAATCCGCGAAGCACCATCGGAACGACGACGGAGATTTACGACTTTCTTCGTCTGCTCTATGCCCGCATAGGCCATGCACGAAGCTATATCTCCGGCATGGATATGGTGAAGTATACCGACGAGAAGATTGTCGATTTGATAAACGAGCGTTACGACGGCCATAAAATCTATCTGTTGGCTCCGCTTGTCAAAAACCGCAAGGGCCATTATAAGGAGCTCTTCGAGCAGCTGCTCAAGAAAGGCTATCTCAACGTTCGTGTCGACGGGGAGCTCACCGAAATATCGCGTGGCATGCGTCTCGACCGCTATAAAAACCACAGCATAGAGCTTGTAATTGACCGCGTGAAAGTAAACGGCGGCGATAATGAGCGTTTGCTCGCTTCTGTAGTCAAGGCTCTTGAGCAGGGAGAAAAGGAGATGATGGTTTACGACGTAGATGCCGACGAGGCTGCATATTACAGCCAGGAACTGATGGACCCGGCTACGGGTATATCGTATCACGACCCGGCGCCTCACAATTTCTCGTTCAACTCGCCGCAGGGTATGTGTCCGAGGTGTAAAGGCCTCGGCTATGTGAATATAATCGACCGTAGCAAGATTGTTCCAGATGAGAATATTTCGATTTATCAGGGAGCTCTTGTGCCTTTGGGAAAATATCGCGACACCGTGCTTTTCATGCAGCTCAGAGCGATTCTCGAAGCAAACGGTTACACACTTAAAACGCCGTTCAAGGACCTCAGTGATGATGTGGTCGACGAAATATTCAACGGCACCGCTTCGGTTCCCCGTCTGAACGACAGCACAGTGTCGGCATCTGATTTCTTCCGCCAGTTCGACGGCGTGGTGAAGTTCATCGAGAATATGACCGACGAAGATGCCGGCTACCAGTCGCGCAAATGGAGCGGCCAGTTTTTCACACGTTGCACCTGCCCGGAGTGTAATGGCGACCGTCTCAACAAAGAAGCTCTGCATTTTTTTGTCGACGGCAAAAATATCGCCGAATTGTGCCGCTATGATATATCGGCACTATCGCAATGGGTCGATACACTCAGTGGCCGGCTCAGTAGCCGCGACAGCAAAATCGCCGCTGAAATCATCAAAGAGATTAGCGGACGTCTCCATTTCCTTATTGATGTCGGACTCGATTATCTGCAACTCGGCCGCGCATCGGCAACCCTCTCCGGTGGCGAAAGCCAGCGCATACGCCTTGCCACGCAGCTTGGCTCAGAGCTTGTGAATGTGCTGTATATACTCGACGAACCTTCAATCGGTCTGCATCAGCGCGACAACCACAGACTTATCTCGTCGCTCAAACGCCTGCGCGACGCTTCCAACACTGTAGTAGTGGTGGAGCACGACAAAGATATAATGCTCGATGCCGATTACATCGTCGATATAGGTCCGGGAGCAGGCCGCAAGGGCGGAAATGTAGTTTTTCAGGGCACGCCGTCCGATATGCTGAAGACAGATACTGTCACTGCGCGTTATCTCAATGGTGCAGAGCAGATTGTCACGCCTGCCGAGCGCCGCAAAGGCAATGGAAAAAACATTGCGATATACGGCGCCACAGGCCACAACCTCAAAAATGTAGACTTCTCCCTGCCTCTCGGCACATTTACCGTAGTGGCCGGTGTGTCGGGATCGGGCAAATCGTCGCTTGTCAACGGTACTCTGCAGCCTGTTCTGAGCCGGCATTTTTACCGTTCGCTGCAGGAACCTCTTGCTTATGAGTCGATTGAAGGCGTAGAAAATATCGACAAAGTAGTCACTGTCGACCAGTCGCCGTTGGGCCGTTCGCCGCGTTCGAATCCGGCCACTTACACCGGCGTTTTCACTGACATCCGCAACCTCTTTGTGAACTTGCCCGAAGCCAAAATACGCGGCTATAAGCCCGGACGATTTTCGTTCAATATCACGGGAGGCCGCTGTGAGGTTTGTAAGGGAAACGGCTACAAGACAATAGAGATGAATTTTCTACCCGATGTGCTCATACCCTGTGAAGAATGCCATGGAAAGCGCTACAACCGCGAGACTCTCGAAGTGCGCTTTAAGGGAAAGTCAATCGCCGATGTGCTCGACATGACCATAAACCAGGCAGTGGAGTTTTTCAAAGGCATACCGTCGATTTACAAAAAAATTAAAGTTCTGCAGGACATCGGACTCGGCTATATAAAGCTCGGACAGCCTTCGTCGACACTTTCAGGAGGTGAAAACCAGCGAGTGAAACTGGCGACAGAACTTGCCAAGCGCGATACGGGCAAGACACTTTTTATTCTTGACGAACCCACTACGGGTCTGCATTTCGATGATATACGCACGCTGCTCGGCATACTGAACAAACTTGTAGAGCGGGGCAATACCGTACTTGTCATAGAGCATAATCTCGACATGGTGCGAATGGCCGATTATCTTGTCGACATGGGTCCCGCCGGCGGTGCCGGCGGTGGCCTTATCATGGCACAAGGCACTCCGGAGCAGGTTGCCGCCACAGACTCTCCTACGGCACGTTTTCTGCGCGACGAGGGTATTGTGCCGGCAGGCGCATGACATCGTCCGGGTCTAAATTCTTTCAAAAAAATTTGTCTCAGTCTACAATTTGATGTAATTTTGAGAGCTAATGCCTAAGACGTGAAAAACATAAGCAGATGAAAAAAGTAATAATACTCGCCATAGCGTTATGTGCAGGCGCTTTTGGTGCATATAAAGTGATGCAGGGCTCTGATGAGCTCAACGCCCGCAGAGCGGAAGCCACACGCTGGATAGAATCCGATTCTCTTGAGGCAATCAATGCCCGTATTGCGGCAGATTTTCCTCTCAGCCGGGCAGAGGTGCTTGAGGCTATACAACAAAAGCATCCGGAAGTAACCGATGCCGACATCGATACCTTTGTGGCGCGGCATTATATAGAAGCCACTGTTGTTGACGGTGAACAGCGCTTTCACCGCAAGGCGGCGCGCAACGTCGAGTTGCTGAACCCAGCGTATAACGGAGGGTTTGTGCATCGCGGAGCGTCCGCATCGCCTCAGCGGCTCAGTTATGTAGATTCGGTTCTCTCTTATTACCGAGGTACAAATCCCGAAGGTCTCGCACATGAGGTCACTTACCGATTTACCGTTGATGTGCCTTACAGCGAGGGCATAAAAGGCGATACACTGCATGTGTGGATGCCGCTTCCACTTGAAAACAGCCTGTGCGGCCGCCAGTCGGATTTGCGCATATTAGACAAGTCGCACGATAATATAGTTCTCTCGGGCGACAAATCGGTGCACAATACCGTGTTCTTCACGGCACCGGCACCGGCAGAAGGCGATACGGCGCACTTTGAGTATGTCGGCCGATATGTCACGGCCGGTCAATATGTTTCAGCAGCCGATATCAAGTCCGGTCTGAAGCCTTATGATAAAACAAGCGAGACGTACGTCCGCTATACTCGTCTGCCCGACGGTCCGCATATTGTCGACATGGCCAAATTGGCTCATGAGATTGTGGGCGATGAGACAGAGCCTTTCGCACAGAGCGAGCTTGTGTATGATTATATCATAAACCGCTATCCGTGGGCCGGCGCGCGTGAGTACAGCACGCTCAGTTGTATTCCACAGTATGTAGTAGACGAAGGCCATGGTGATTGTGGCCAGGTGTCGCTCCTCTACATTTCGCTTATGCGCAGCCTCGGTGTCCCGGCGCGTTGGGAGAGCGGCTGGATGCTGCATCCCGGCGAGGTCAATCTTCACGACTGGGCCGAAGTGTACTTCGAGGGTGTTGGCTGGGTGCCTGTTGATGTATCGTTTGGTCGTTACACCTCATCCGACGACCCCGAGGTGACAGGCTTCTACTCGCATGGCATGGACTCGTATCGCATGGCATCGAACAAAGGTGTCGGCGGCAAACTCTATCCCGAGAAAAAATATGTACGTAGCGAAACAGTCGATTTCCAGCTCGGCGAAGTAGAGACCTCAAAGGGCAACCTGTATTATCCGGCATGGAGCAGCGACCTTGAAGTAATTGATATAAAACCTATTGTAAAGAAATGAAATATAGCAAATTCATATTTTCGGTCCTCTCCATGGCCGCCATCGCTTTTGGCTCGCCGGCCCAGTCGTCGACCGAAGCGCTTGGCTTAGCGCAGCGTGCCGTGGAAAAAGCTCGCGAGACAGTGGCTCCCGACAGCCGTCAGATTGTGTTCGAAATCAAAGCATATAACGACAACGACGGGAATCTCACCGTGGGCGGAAAGACCTCCGAGGCGGCCGTCCGCAATGCTATCGCAGGCGCGCTTGCCGACAGCGGAGTCGATTATGTAGATAAAATCGAAGTTTATCCCTCCGACCGCTGGGCTATGACACGCATCCCTGTGGCGAGCCACCGTACTGCCGGACGGCATGCCGCTGAAATGGCTACGCAATCAATCATGGGCATGCCCTTGCGTGTGCTCGAGAGTGAAAGTGAATTCTGGCGGGTTCAGACCCCCGATGGCTATATTGCATATGTGCCGTCGAGTTCGGTTGTCGCCAAAAGCGACGAGGAAATGCGCCAGTGGCGCGCAGCAAAGCGCTTTGTAGTGACTGCGCTGTACCAGATACGCGCATACAACTCACCGGTGGCATCGGGTCCGCGCGATGTTGTGACCGACCTTGTCAACGGGTCGATAGTCACTGTTCCTGGTGGTGTGCCTTCGATTGAGAACGGACGTCTGCACATAGAGTTGCCCGATGGCCGTACGGGCTGGGCCAATGCCACAGACTTCGCACCGATAGAAGAGTGGGCAGCACAGAATTTCGATGCCGATAAAATTCTCGACACGGCCTACAGCATGGAGGGCACGCCCTATCTCTGGGGCGGAACTTCGACCAAAACGCTTGATTGCAGCGGCCTTGCTAAAGTTTCATATCTCTCGAACGGCATTATTCTCATGCGCGATGCATCGCAGCAGGCAAAGACCGGCACCCGCATTGCGGCAAAAGACTGGAAAACTCTTCGTGCCGGCGACCTTCTTTTCTTCGGAAACGCATCGACCGGCAAAGTCACCCATGTGGCGATTTACGACCACGACGGCAACTATGTGCATTCTTCGGGCCGTGTAAAACGCAACAGTGTCGACCCCGAATCTTCTTCATATCTCACAACACCTTTTCTCCACGCCGTGCGTATCGCCGGTAATGAAGAGACATCGGGAATAATGCGAGCACGCAATCATCCCTGGTATTTTTAAGCACTAACTATTCTATCAATGGACAGACGCAATTTTCTTAAAACCGGCATGCTCGGCGCATTGATCGCCGCATCACCCATATCACTGTCGGCTTTCGACTCGCCTACACGTCAGTCGGGTAAGTCGGGCCGCCTCAATCTCTCTTTTCGCCCTTACGAACTTAAACTTCGCCATGCTTTCAATCTTGCACGGAATCAACGCACCACAACCCCCGGCGTGCAGGTGCAGATTGAATACGACGGCCTGATTGGTTATGGCGAGGCATCGATGCCGCCATACCTGGGCGAAAATGTGGCATCGGTATGCGAATTCCTCGGAAAGCTCGACCTCAGCCAGTTCGCCGACCCCTTCAGAATCGAAGATATACACGAATACATGGATAGTGTGGCGCCCAACGACCGCGCTGCCAAAGCTTCGGTCGATATTGCTCTCCACGACCTCACCGGCAAAATCATGGGCCAGCCATGGTATAAAATATGGGGGCTTAATCCGGAGAAAACTCCCAATACATCGTATACGATAAGCTACGATTCAAATCCGGATGAGATGCGTAAGAAAATCGAAGAGACTGCCGGCTTCAAAGTCATAAAAGTGAAAATGGGTGTCGGTCACGACAAAGAGACAGTAGAGTCTCTGCGCCGCTTCTCCGATGTGCCCATTTGTGTAGATGCCAATCAGGGCTGGACGAATAAGCAAAAAGCACTCGAAATGTGCCATTGGCTCTCTGAGCGCAATTGCCTTTTTGTGGAGCAGCCTATGGATAAAAAAGCTATCGACGACACAGCATGGCTGCGCGAGCGTTCGCCTCTGCCTATTATCGCCGACGAATTCCTGCAGCGCCTGCCCGACGTGAAACGCGCCGCACAGTGCTACGACGGCATCAATATAAAGCTTATGAAGAGCACCGGCCTTCATGAAGCCTATCAGATGGCAGTCCTTGCCCGTGCGCTCGGCATGAAAGTGATGCTGGGCTGCATGACAGAGACATCGTGCGCAGTGAGTGCTGCCTCTCAGCTGTCGCCTTTGGCCGATTGGGCCGACCTCGACGGCAACCTGCTTATAGCTAACGATATATTCGATGGAATGAAAATCGTAGATGGGAAAGTCACGATTCCCGACCGTCCGGGTATCGGTGTTGTTCCTCTGTGACACTCCTTTCTATCAACCTTAAACTTAAAAAATGGATAAGACACTTCAACTCTCCACAAACGACGTGGTGTCGTTTCTTAAAAAACATCCGGCTGAATTTACCCTCTCCGACATCATACGCTATGTGTCGGAGTGTGGTATCGAAATGGTGAATTTTATGTATCCCGCAGCCGATGGACGTCTGAAAACGCTCAACTTTGTCATCAACGACCTGGCATATCTCGAGACTATTCTCTCCAGCGGTGAGCGCGTCGACGGCTCTTCACTTTTTCCTTTTATCAGCGCCGGAAGTTCCGACCTGTATGTGATACCGCGCTTCCGCACGGCTTTCCGCGACCCCTTTGCCGAAATACCGACACTCACTATGCTGTGCTCGTTTTTCGACTTCGAAGGCCGGCCGCTTGAGAGTTCGCCGGAGCATACACTTGCCAAAGCATGCGAGGCTTTTACCACGCAAACCGGCTACGTGTTTCACGCAATGGGCGAGCTCGAATATTATGTAATTTCCGACGACCCCGGACACTTCCCGGCCACCGATCAGCGTGGCTACCATGAATCGGCACCGTTTGCCAAATTCAACGATTTCCGCACGCGTTGTATGCAGTATATAGCGGCGACAGGCGGCAAAATCAAATACGGACACTCCGAAGTGGGCAATTTCACTCTCGACGGCAAAATATATGAGCAAAATGAAATAGAATTCCTGCCTGTCGATGCCCGCCAGGCTGCCGATCAGCTTATGCTCGCGAAGTGGGTCATTCGCAATCTTGCTGCAAAGGAAGGCCTCGACATAACCTTCGCTCCTAAAATCACAACCGGCAAAGCCGGCTCCGGTCTGCACATACACATGCGCCTTATGGATAAAAACGGACACAGTGTGATGCTGGCTCCCGACGGCAACGGGCTCAGCGCGCAGGCACGCACCGCGATAGCCGGCCTTATGACACTCGCTCCGGCTCTCACGGCTTTTGGAAATATGAATCCGACATCGTATTTCCGACTCGTTCCTCACCAGGAGGCTCCGACGAACATCTGCTGGGGCGACCGCAACCGCTCCGTACTCGTTCGTGTACCTCTCGGATGGGCCAGCGGTGCCGGCAACATGTGTGCCTTAGCCAACGGCTGGAAAGCCTGTGATGTCACCCCGGACCCGGCATATGGTGCGAAACAGACTTTCGAGATTCGTTCGGCCGACGGCAGCGCCGACATATATATGCTCCTTGCAGGCCTGGCTGTGGCTGTGCGGCATGGATTCGAACTCGAAGCACCGCTTGAAGTCGCTGCTCGCTATTATGTCGACGTTGACATCCACAAGCCCGAAAACGCCGAGCGTCTGGCTTCTCTGCCAACTCTTCCTACCGGTTGCAGGGCTTCGGCAAAATGTCTGCTTGAAGCGGCATCGGTATTTGAGGAATACGGAGTCTTTTCGCGTCTGATGATTGAGGGTGTGGCAAAGCGCCTCGAGTCGTTTGACGAAAGCAGGGCCACAGAAGCCCTTGCCGACCCTTCGCTTATGCTCGACATGGTGCACGAATTTTTCTATTGCGGATAATACCTGAGGGGGATATATCGCCTTAAGTCTGTAATAAATTGGTCTGTTTGCGCTGAATATTGGGTTGAATGTACTACCTTTGTGAAGGAATTTACATTAAGGTCCCCAAAGTTTACGTAAGTCAATTCTCCACATATCGATGAAAGACAGACTTAAGGCATTCTTAATAATATATATGCTTTACGTGCTGGTTTTTGTACTTCAAAAACCGGCATTTGTCTTGTGTTACCATGTATTGCCCGAAGAGGGAGCCGTCTCGGCGTTCTTCAATATAGTGCTTCACGGCCTCAAACTCGACGCGTCGCTCGCCGGCTATCTGACGGTGTTGCCTGCGCTGATGCTTCTGCTGTCGGTGTTTGTAAACGGAGCATGGCTAAAGACTGCCTTCAGAGCATATTTCGGCATAGTATCGCTGCTGATGTCGGCAATTTTTGTTGTCGATTTGGGCTTGTATGAGTATTGGGGCTTTCGTCTCGATGCGACTCCGCTTTTCTACTTCTTTTCGTCGCCCAAAGATGCGCTTGCAAGTGTGAGCGCTTGGACAGTTGTCGGCGGTGTGTCTGTGTTTGCAGTCTATGCCGTGCTGCTGTATCTGTTGTTCTGTTACGCTCTGCTCCGCAGACCCTTGCAGCCCGTTCGCCGCAAGACGGCGACAGCGCTCTGTCTGCTATTGCTTACTGCACTGCTTTTCATACCTGTGCGCGGCGGTTTCACGGTGTCGACAATGAATGTTGGCAAAGTTTATTTCAGCAAAAATATGCGGCTTAATCATGCGGCCACAAATCCGGCGTTCAGCCTTATGGAGTCGCTGTCGAAACAAAAAGATTTCGCAGCGCAATACCGTTTTATGCCAGGCGACTCCGCCGACAGACTCTTTGCAATGATGTCTTATGTCGAGCCGGCCGGCAGTATAGACAGCCTCCTCACGACCGCGCGCCCCGATATTCTTATGGTGATTATGGAGAGCTTCTCGTCGCATCTGATGACAGAGCTCGGCGGCGAGCCGGGCATAGCTCCCAATCTTGATTCTATAGGCCGAGAGGGCATTCTCTTCACGAATTTCTATGCCAACAGCTTCCGTACTGACCGAGGGCTTGTATCTGTGCTGAGCGGCTATCCTGCGCAGCCTACGACGAGCATAATGAAGTATCCCCGTAAGACGCAGACATTGCCGGCGATAACGTCGGTACTTGCCCGAAACGGCTATGAGCCTGAGTATTATTACGGCGGCGATGCCGATTTCACCAACATGCGTTCGTATCTCATTGCATCGGGTTTCGAAAGTATCGTGTCTGATGTCGATTTTCCGATGTCAAAGCGTCTTAGCAAATGGGGAGCGCACGACGATGTGCTTTTCGAGCGTCTGTATGATGATTTGGAAGCCGACACGTGTTTTGCCAAGCGACATTTCAGGGTAGTGCAGACTTCGAGTAGTCATGAGCCATTTAAAGTGCCGTATCGCCGTCTGGCAAACGATCGGCTCAATGCCTTTGCGTTCACCGACAGCATTATCGGCGATTTCATGAGGCGCTTCAAGCGTCTGCCTCAGTGGGAGAATACGGTTGTGATACTTGTTCCCGACCATCTTGGCGCATATCCCGAAAATATCGACAATCTTTCGCCCGACCGCTACCGCATACCGCTTATTCTCACAGGCGGAGCTGTAAAAGCCCCTCGCCGTATAGACGTCTATGGTTCGCAGCACGATATAGCGGCTACATTATTGTCGCAGCTCGGCATCGGTCATAACGATTTTGTATTCAGCAAAGACATGCTCGACGCCTCGGCGCCGCACTTCTCATTCTTTACATTCCCTGATGCCATGGGCATTGCCGACAGTTGCGGCACGGTTGTCTATGACAATGTGTCGGGCCGTGTCGCTTTTGCCGAGGGTGATACCGCGGGCCTGCTTATAAGAGCCGAGGCCTATCTGCAGAAACTTTACGATGACTTCTCGAAGCGATGATATATTATGTCAATTTTTGAATTTTTACTTCAGCTCGACGCTCAAATCCTACTGTTGATTAACGGTATGCACAGCACTTATTTCGACTGGTTCATGAGCATGTACAGCAGCAAATGGGTGTGGGTGCCGATGTATGCTGCGATATTTTTTGTGATGGTTCGGAATTTCGACTGGAAAGTGACAGTAATATGCACAATAAGTCTTGCTATGGTTATCGTCTTCGCCGACCAGGTCTGTGCCACGCTGATAAGGCCGTTGGTAGAGCGCATGCGCCCTTCTAACCCAAACAATCCATTGTCTGAAAAGGTGCATATAGTGAATAATCACCGCGGCGGCCGCTATGGATTTCCGTCGTGTCACTCGGCCAATACTTTCGCACTGGCGTTTTTTGTGAGTATGCTTTACCGCCGGCGCTGGCTCACGACTTTTTTCATGGGCTGGGCATTGCTTACATGTTATTCGCGCATTTATCTCGGAGTACATTATCCAGGCGACTTGCTTGCCGGTTGTGCCGTGGGCTTTGTTGGAGCCTTTTTTATCTACCACATATTCCTAAAAATAAGCGGTATCACATATCCGAAGCGTTTCGACGGATATCTGACACCGCCCTTTTTGGGCCTTGCCACAATAGCAGGCATTTTTGTATATGCAGGAGTGATGTGCCTTACGGCACCGCAATGAACGGCTCCGGTTTTAGCCTTGTCTCTTTTTCCCGAAACCTCTCCAACGGGCTTCTGTGCGCTGAGCCATGACATCTTCTGCTGGATTGGTGCACGGGTGCCAGAATGAGCGCATGGCCAGGGCATCGGGCAGGAATTGTTGCTGCACGAAATTGTCCGGGTAGTCGTGGGCATACAGATAGTTCTGGCCATATCCGAGTTTTTTCATCAGTGATGTAGGTGCATTGCGCAGATGCAGCGGAACGGGCAGGTTGCCGCTATGTTCTACCTCGGCGAGAGCCGCGTCGATTGCAAGATAGGCGGAGTTGCTTTTGGGCGACTGTGCAAGATATATTGCGCATTCCGACAGGGGTATCCGGCCTTCGGGCATTCCTATTTTCTGAATTATGTCGAATGTGGTGTTTGCGATAAGCATGGCGTTCGGGTTGGCAAGACCGATGTCTTCCGAAGCGAGAATCACCATTCGCCTGGCGATGAATTCAGGGTCTTCTCCGCCGGCTATCATCCGGGCGAGCCAGTAGACGGCGGCATCCGGATCGCTGCCGCGTATGCTTTTTATGAAAGCCGATATGATGTCGTAGTGCATGTCACCGTTTTTGTCGTATGCCTGAGGGTTCTCCTGCAGGCGTTCGGTGATGATGCGGTCGTTGATTACAATATCCTCTCCGGCTGCGGTCGATTGCTGTAGCAGATCGAGTATGTTGAGAAGTTTACGGGCGTCGCCGCCGGCATATCTGAAGAGTGCGTCGGTCTGCTCAATGACCACCTTGCACGTCGACAATACTTCGTCGGCCGTTATCGCGTGTTGGAGCAGACGCTGCAAATCGCTTTCGAGCAGAGGTTTCAGTGTATAGACCTGCGCACGGGAGAGTAGGGGACGGATGACCTCGAACGAAGGATTTTCGGTAGTAGCGCCGATGAGCGTCACTGTGCCGTTTTCCACGGCTCCAAGCAGGCTGTCCTGCTGACTTTTGCTGAAGCGGTGTATTTCGTCGATAAACAGTATCGGACGGCCGGACGAGAACATTCCGGATGATTCGCGAGAGGCTTTTTCGATTACATCGCGTACATCTTTCACACCTGATGTGACAGCCGACAGAGTGAAGAAAGCACTGTTTGTGGTATTGGCTATGATTCGGGCGAGTGTGGTTTTGCCCACACCGGGAGGTCCCCACAGAATGAACGATGCAATGTTGCCGGTATCTATCATACGGCGTATGATGCCCTTCGGACCAACAAGGTGCTGTTGTCCGATGTATCCGTCGAGTGTACGGGGCCGCAGTCGTTCGGCAAGTGGTTGAAGAGCCATAAACGATTTGAAATAAGAAGGACGCAGTCGGGTTGATGCCCGAAGCTGCGCCCTTGTATGTTATGGGATTTTATTATTGAGCCTGTGCGCCGCCAAGGAGCTCTTTGACTTTGTTGTAGAGCTCTGTGAATTCGGCCTGTTTCTCTTTGTTTACATCAAAGTTGGCGTAATACATGATTTCGAAGGAGTACGCTTCGCGATACATGTCGAGAGTGTTGTTGGGGTTGGCGGGATTCATGTTCTCAGGGTTGGCATTGAGGAGTTCGAGCATTTTGTCGTAAGCCTCGATAGCCTGAGCGTCGGGTTTCTTCTCGTTTGCAGCTATATAGAGACGGCCGAGACGCTGGTAGAATAGGGGATTGGGTTCGGCTGCACGCTCAATTACCTGATTTACGTAGTTGATGCCGCGGTCGGCGAGTTCTTTGGCTTTTTCGGGGCTGTCGCAGTTAAGAGCGGCGTTGAGATAACGGCCCGACATGCCGAAGAAGTCGTTGAGAGAGGGGCTCTCCTGAAGCTGAAGATATGCGTCGTATGCTTCGGCTGATTTGTCGTACTGCTTGTTCTGCGAGTAGATTGTGGAGAGGTTTTTGAGAAGGTCACCGTTTTTGGGGTCCTTTTCGGCAGCGATTTCGTACTGAACTACAGCGAGCGAGTCTTGTCCGACACCGTTGAGAGCCTCGGCATATGTAACGTAGTCGTTGGTTGTGAAGTTGCCGTCGGGGTGGCTCTCAAAGAATTTCTTTGCGCTCTCAACAGCCTCAGTGTAGTCTTTGGTAGCGGTCTGGTCAAGGAAGCGTACACGCTGCATGAGGAAGTTGGAGGGGTCTTGAGAAAGAATCTGGTTTGCAACTTCGAGCGACTCGGGATAGCGTTCGCCCCAGTAAAGGAGCACTGCATAGCGAGCCTTATCTTCGGGGAAGTGGTTGGGGTTCTGGATATAAGTGCTGTAGAGGTCGGAAGCTTTCTTCCAATAGTTTGCTAGGAAGTATTTCTCGGCGAGTTCACGCTGAGCCATTGCAGAGTTGGGCTGCTGCTGGAGGAGTTCTTCGAGTTTCTGGATACCGTACTGCTGGTTTACGTTGAAGTACGCGTTTGCATATTTCACATAGCCTTCGGAGTTGGAGGGATCGTTTACGATGGCGTTTTCGTATTTGGCTGCAGCGCCGCCGTAATCCTGGGTATCCATGAGCATGTCGCCCTCGAGTACATAGATAGAGGGGGCTTTGTTTTTCGAAGCCTTACGTGCCTTGTTGAGGTATTCGTCGATATATTCCTTGTATTTTACGGGGTCGGCGTTGTAGTATGCGCGAGCGATGGCTACAGGAACTTCGAAGTCTTTTTTTGCAAGCTTCTGAGCTGTCTTGAACTGGTCCTGAGCAGCTTTGGCGTCGCCGGCAATGAGCTGAAGAGCACCAAGGCCTACGTAATTGTAGGGGCTATTGGCGTCGACAGCTATACCTTTGTCAAAGTAAGATTTGGCAGCGGCCTTGTCGCCGTTGATAAGGGCAATCTGGCCGAGGTAATAATTTGAAAGAGCTTGTTCGGTGTTTGCGTCGTTGAGTGTGCGGTCGAGAATTGTTTTGGCGTTGTCGTACTGACCTGCTTTATAGTACTCGATACCGTCTTTGTAGCCTTGTGTCTGGGCGGTAGCCACAAGGCCGCCGGCCAAAAGCAAAGATAAGAAAACTGATTTCTTCATTTGATGTTTATATGGTTTATTCGTTAATTACTTTTCCAGAGAATTAATGGAGTGTTTATTCGCGTTCGGGCAGCTCTACGGCCTGTACGCTCACACGGGCCGGCAGAATGCCTGTTTTCATGATTATCTTCTGTCCTGTAGGGCCGGTTACAAAAGAGTAGAAGCCGCCTGCCACGTTGGATGTTGAGGCTGTTGTCACCATGTATATCTGACGGAAGAGGGGATATGAGCCGTCGAAGATATATTGCTGATATGGCTTGTATGCCCTTACTTCATTGTCGCGGTTCACTTTGAGCACTTTCACGCGGTCGGTGAGAGTTGCGCCCTGCACGGCACCTTCGGCAAGAACGCTTTTGGCAAGTTCTTCCTTGCTCATGTCGGCCGAGTCCATATCGCTTGTAATCCAGCTTACGCCCAGCACGCCAATAGCATTGGGATACTGCTCAACGATTTTGAATACATCGGATACAGAACCGGCGGCCTGCACCGTGGGCGCAAGCGGTCGTCCGGCGCAAAGCGAATCGGAGAGGTATGTGGCGAGCGAGGAGCCCGACTTGTCGACCACCACGCGGATTTTACCGAGCTTCGACGGCTCGAGGTCGTTCCACTCAGTCGATTTACCCGTCATTATGTCGGCGAGCTCGCTCACGGTGAGTTTCTCGCATGTATTTTTCGGGTTTACGATGAAAGCGACTGCGTCAACGGCTATTTTGGCAGAGCGTACGGTTACGTTGAGCTTACGCTCGTTTTTATACTTTGCTTTGAGAGCTCGTTTTTCTTCGGGCGTTAGGTCGCGGCTAATCACCACAGTGCGGGTGTTGAGGCTGAAAAGCGAGTCGAGTGCTTCGGCCTGAGTGCCGTAACGTACAAGAATGTGTGCGTCGGGATACTGATATTCGAACACATCGATTTCCTGAGCCATGATATTTTCAAACGAGTTGTCGCATACCATGGTTGCGGAGCCGCTTGTGGGCGACTTCTCTTTCTTTTCATATTTCATGCACGACACAGAGCACAGACTCAGTGCGAGTGCCACTGCTGCGGTTGTGCATTTGGTTGTCAGCGATGACATAAGCGGTCGTGATTAATTAATCTATTCCTTTTATCTGACGGAAGGCCCTCCAGAAACCGTAAATTATGAGTACAATGCCCACAAGATAACGGGTCCATGCCCAATCGCCTCCCCAGTTGAAGAAGTTGATAATGAGCAAAACGCCCATGCCTACGTATACAATGACCATTATGATACCGAAAATGGTACGCATGATATGGTTGGGTTTCATGGCGTCGCCGGATTCTTCTTCGCGTCGACGGCGGCGCTCTTCGGGTGTGGGAATGTTGTAATCGCTCATAATTCTGTCTTTTAGTTGTTAAACGTCTTAAAGGAGCTTTCTGTGCCCTATTAAAATTTTAACAAACCAAGACTCTTAAAGTTCGTTATTTGCCGTATTATAAGTTTTAGGCGTTAATTTAGCCGTAAAGTTAGCAATTTTTGTGCTGATTAGCTCTCTTGCGGCCGGAAATATTTATGAAATAGTGTTAAAAGCTATTTCAGGAGTGGTTTGCACCCGTCTTGTGTGGGGCGCAGTCCGCGTAGCCAGTCGGCTGCCGGCATGGGACGTTTGCCTGCCGGCTGCACTGTTACAAGCTCGATTGCTCCGTCGGCGGTTCCTGCAAAAGCATGCTTCGCCGACAGTGCCAGTTCGCCGGAGGCGAGTGCCGGAGCCGATGAGTCTGCCGAAATCTTCGTGGCTATGATTTTTATAGTAGTTTCGAAGTTGTCGTTGGAGCTTCCCGTGGAGAGCTTGCTCCATGCTGCGGGGTAAGGCGACAGGCCGCGCACATGGTTGTGGATTTCGGCCGAGGTTTTGTTCCAGTCGATAAGGCAGTCTTCTTTGAATATTTTGGGTGCCGGAGTGGGCTGCTCGTCACCGATAAGCTCGCTTTGCGGAGTGGTGTGGAGGTCTCCGGCAATGATATGTCGCACGGTGTCGAGAGTAAGTGCGGCTCCGAGTGTCATAAGGCGGTCGTGTACCGAGCCGGCAGTTTCGTCGGGGCCTATCTCAATGCGTTCACGGCTTATGATATCGCCTGTGTCGATGTTGTGGTCGAGGAAAAATGTAGTGACACCGGTCTCCGTGTCGCCGTTCATTACAGCCCGGTTGATTGGAGCAGCGCCACGGTATCGGGGCAGTAGCGCGGCATGTAGGTTGAATGTGCCGAGCGGCGGCATAGCCCACACGGCTTCGGGAAGCATTCTGAAGGCGATGATTATGAAGAGGTGGGCATCGAAGGAGCGCAGGTCTTCGAGAAACTCGGGGTTCTTAAGTTTTTCTGGCTGCAATACGGGAATGCCGTGGGCTACGGCGTATTTTTTTACGTCGCTTTGGCTTATTTTCTGACCGCGTCCGGCGGCTTTGTCGGGCATCGTTACTGCTGCAACGACGTTAAAACCGTTGTTTACGAGGGTATCGAGGCTTTCGACTGCAAATTCTGGCGTGCCGAAAAATACTATTCTGAGTTCGTCTTTAGTCATTGTCTGAGTGGGGTTGAAAAGCGGCTGCTTCGAGTGCAGCCCAAAGCTTGTCGCCGGCAGGCACTGGAGCCGTTACGTCGATTTCTTTGTGCGATACGGGGTGGATGAATCGTATGCGCCTTGCGTGGAGCGAAATACTGCCGTCGGGGTTGCTGCGTTTGTCGCCGTATTTGAGGTCTCCTTTTACCGGACAGCCTATTGACGACAACTGAACGCGTATCTGATGTTTGCGGCCGGTCATTAGGTTGACTTCGAGCAGGTGGTAGCGCTCCGACGATGCAATGAGGCGGTAGGAAAGTCTGGCTTCTTTTGCATCCTTCACCGGCTTTGCCGAGGCATACGATTTATTGTTGCGCTCTACCGAAGTGATATAATGGGTGAGAGTGGCCGCCGGCTCGGCTGGTTTGTTTCGGGTTATGGCCCAATATGTTTTATGAATGTCGCCAGTGGCAAACATGGCATTGAGTCTGGCCAAAGCCTTCGAAGTTTTGGCAAACATGACTACGCCGCTTACGGGGCGGTCGAGTCGGTGTACAACACCCATGAATACGGCACCGGGTTTGGAGTCGCGTTCTTTGATGAAGCGTTTGAGGGTTTCGACCAGCGGCTCGTCGCCGGTCTTGTCGCCCTGCACAATTTCTCCGCTTGCCTTGTTTACTATTATTATATGGTTGTCCTCGTAGAGTATATCCATGTCGCGTGGTATTATGAATGCAAAATTAGTTATTATTCTTTAATTAATAAATGTCGGCAATCAGCTTTTTCTTACCTTTGCATGTAAAAACGAAATGTATGCTTCAGGCTCAATATTGTTCTTATCGTCTTGACTTCCGTTTCGAGGCCCGTACTTCTCGGGCTGTGATGCATCATAAAGACACATATCTTATCAGAATCTACGACTCTGCCGCTCCCGAAAAAACTGTGGGAGTAGGGGAGTGTCCTCTTTTCGCCGGTCTTGGTGCCGACGACCTTCCTGACTATGAGTCGCGCCTTGCCGCTGCCTGCCGCAACCCCGAGAGTGCGCTCGTCGAGACTTACAGTTCAATCCGTTTTGGATTTGAGTCTGCGCTCGGGCGAGTTGCCTACGACCCTTCGTGGCTCGCCGGCGGGTATGGAATTGCCACCAACGGGCTGATATGGATGGGCGACAAAGCAACAATGGCATTGCGCATCGACGAAAAACTGAGGCAGGGTTTCAAAGTTCTAAAGCTCAAAATCGGCGGTATCAATTTCGATGAGGAAATCGAATTGCTCGCGTCGATCAGGCGTCGTTATTCTCCCGAGACGCTCGAGATACGACTTGATGCAAACGGCAGTTTTTCGCCCGAAAATGCTATGGATCGTCTCGACCGACTTTCGCGGTTTTCAATACATTCTCTTGAGCAGCCGGTTAAGGCCGGTCAGACCGAAGCCATGCGTCGAATCTGTGCCGGATCGCCGATTGCCATAGGACTCGACGAGGAGCTTATCGGCACGCGTACCTATGCCGAAGCCGAGAATCTTGTCGATTTTATCCGTCCGCAGTATCTTATTCTCAAGCCCTCGCTGTGCGGCGGTTTCAGCGGCTCGGATGCCTATATCGACATTGCAGACCGATGCGGCATAGGCTGGTGGGCGACATCGGCACTGGAGTCGAACATCGGCCTCGCAGCCATCGCAGCCTGGGTCGCCGCGAAGAAGACATCTCTTCCGCAAGGGCTGGGCACGGGAATGCTGTACAGCAATAATATTGAATCGCCATTGGAAATGTGTGGAGAGCGCCTGTGGTGCAAACCCGAAGGAGTCTGGCAGTCGGTGGATATTTTGCCATGGAAAAATTGAAGACCTTTATTGCAGAGTGGGAGTCGGATGAGCTCTTCGTAAGGGCGCATACCTCGGGGTCGACAGGCAGGCCTAAGGAAATCAAACTTCTGAAGGCCGATATGAGGGCTTCTTCGTATGCTACAAATACTTTTTTCGGCATAAACCGAAATTCGGTTGTCGGCATGGCGCTGTCGGTCGACTATATTGCCGGCAAGATGATGGCAGTGAGGGCTCTTGAATCCGGAGCTACACTTGTGGACATTGCGCCGTCGAACGATGTTCGTCTTCCCGACAGTTATGGTGTGATTGATTTGCTGGCTGTTGTGCCGTCGCAACTTAAATCTTTCATCAGTCATGCCGAATATGCCGGCAGGGTGCGTAATCTTCTTGTCGGAGGAGCTCCGCCTGCGGCCGACGACCTACATGTCCTTGCTTTGCTCGGATATAAAGTATGGATAAGCTATGGAATGACAGAGACCTGCAGCCATGTAGCGCTTGCCCGTGGCGACGATTCACGTAGAATTTTCAAGGCTATGCCAGGCATCTCTTTTGATGCCACTGATGATGGGCGTCTGATTGTACGTGCACCGCGTTTTTCGTTTAAAGAGCTTGTGACAAACGATGTCGTCTCGCTGATTGATGCGAGTAGATTTGTGTGGCGTGGCCGTGCCGACGGCATAATCAACAGTGGCGGAATCAAATATGTGCCGGAAGAGATAGAGACACTTTACGTTCCGTTTATTGACAGACAGCGCTTCTATGTGAGCTGGGTGCCTGATGCAAAGTGGGGGCAGGCGCTTGCCCTGATTGTTGAGGGTGGTGAAAGCGACATAGATGCGATTGCCGCCAGACTCTCTGCCGGGCTTTCCGACCGACGCCGCTTGCCGAAGCGTATTTTTACAGTAAGCAAGCTGCCCGAGGCTTCAAACGGCAAAATCCGCAGGCTTACTCCGGAAGAGTTGTATCTTAAGTAAATAAATGTATGGTGCAGTCTTCTGTTAGAAAAAAAATAGCTAAATTCGCTTCCTGAATTGTATACTTATAATGAATATAAAGAAAGGACTTGCCGTTGCGGCACTTATAATATCGTGTACTTTAAGTACTTGGTCTGAAAATATTCTTGGCATCGACGGCGAGGAGTCGACATCGGTGGGCATATATATCAAAGATTTGACAAGCGGCGATGTGCTCGTCGACCATAATTCTCAGCTTGCTCTCACACCAGCTTCGGTGATGAAAGCGATAACTACTGCTTCTGCGTTGAGCATCAACGGAGCAGACGGCCGATTCACAACGCGAGTGTCGCTCAAAGGCTCTAAGGGTGCTTCGGGCGTATGGAACGGCGATATAGTCGTTGCCGGCGCCGCCGACCCTACTCTTGAGAGTGAAACCTTCAAGTCGAAACTCGGCTTTTGCGATTCAATAGTTGCAGCTCTTAAAAAGAGTGGAATCAAAAAAATAACCGGCACGGTTGTTGTCCGCCAGACCCTCAAAGATGCCGGCCCTATACTTCAGTGGGAGATTGAAGATGTGGCATGGCCATACGGTGCCGGCCTTTACGGTTTTAATTATCGCGACAATACGGTAAAAATCTTCCCCAACACCGGCCGGATAGTACCGGAAGCCCCCGGACTGAAAATCGACGTGATAAAGGTGGCCAACGGCAACGACCTTGTGCGAGGTGTCGGCAGTGACCGTCTCATTGTTTATACGCGCGATACGAAAAATACACGTTGGGCTCTTAATACCACTGTGCCCGACCCTTCGGCTGTTTTCAAAGCTCAGTTGACTGCGGCGCTGAAAACGGCCGGCATCACAATAGGTACCAAAGCGTTGGGCTCGGGAGAGGAAAAGCCGCTGTATACGCACAAGTCAATGCCTTACGCCGACATTATGCGCTCGCTTATGGTTCGCTCCGACAATCTTTTTGCCGAGGGTATACTTCGTTCGATTGCTCCTGAAGCGACCCGTAAAGAAGCTATAAACCGCGAAAAACAGCTTTGGGCTACGCGAGGAATCAATACGCGCTATACTATTATCAATGACGGCAGCGGTCTTACTCGTGCCAATCGTCTTTCGGCTCACTTCATTGGTGACGTGCTCGAATGGATGGCTCACTCCGAGTATGCGCGCACATACGCCGGGTTCTTCCCCCGGGCCGGAAAGGACGGAACCATGCGCGGATTCCTTGCAAAGACATCGCTTACAGGGCAAGTTGCGCTGAAAACCGGCAGTGTGAGCTCGGTGCAGTGCTATGCCGGTTATAAATTCAACGACGACGGTGAGCCGTCGCATATCATAGTAATATTGGTAAACGGTTTCTTCTGTCCTCGAAAAGACGTGCGTGAAGCCGCAGAGAATCTCCTCCTCGATATTTTCAAGTAAATTTTATTCTCATGACTGACATCCGACAACTTATTCAAAAGACTATAGAGCTTGAAGGCATTCTCAAAGTTCTTCTCGATAGAGATGACAGGCATGCCATGGAGCTGCTCGTAGATAAATACAAAGACTTTTGCACCCTGATGGACGATTATGCGGCAGACGCCAACGGCTCCGACCCTCATCTTCTTGAGGTGAAAGACGATGAGGCAGAGGAAGTGCAGGTAGAGCCTGAGAACGATGCCGCCGAGAAGGCTGTCGAGCACGAAGAGGAGATGCCGAAACCCGATTTTGTGTCTGTTGCCGAGCCTGAACCCGAACCCGAATGTGAACCCGAGCAGTCGCAGCCCTATGACGAACTTGCCGTTCTACATATTACGCATGGTCAGCACGAGCGGAACACCGCGCTTCTCCGTGCATTTACACTCAACGATAAATTCCGATATATTCGCGAAGTTTTTGGCGGAGATGAGCGCGATTTCAACGACACTCTTTCGCTCATAGCTGATATGTGTTCATACTCCGAGGCCGAAGAATATATCACAGGCGATATGATGCTCGATAAGGAAAATCCCGGTGTCGCCGATTTCCTTGAGTTCATTTCTCCTTATATGAAACATTGAGCGCCATGTCGGGAAAGCTCTACATAGTGCCGACACCAGTCGGCAATCTGGGCGATATGGCTCCCAGGGCCTTGGAAGTCTTGCGCTCGGCATCGTTGATTCTGGCAGAGGATACGCGCACCTCGGGTGTGCTGCTTAAGCATTTTGGCATTTCGGTGCCCATGGCAAGTCATCATAAATATAATGAGCACGACGACCTCGACCCTATAATCAACCGAATAAGCGCCGGCGAGAATATCGCCTTGATATCAGATGCCGGAACCCCCGGAATATCTGACCCCGGATTCATGTTGTCGCGCGAGTGTCGCCGTCGTGGTGTGCCCGTTGAGACTCTTCCCGGACCAACGGCTTTTGTGCCTGCGCTTGTCAACTCGGGCCTGCCGTGCGACCGATTCTTTTTCGAGGGCTTTCTGCCGGTCAAGAAGGGTAGGGCATCGCGTCTGGCAGAGCTTGCCGAGTTGCCTGTTACATTTATTATATATGAATCGCCGTTGCGTCTGGCCCGTACACTGAGCAATCTTGCCGAAGTATGCGGTGACGACAGAGAGGCCTCGGTGTCGCGTGAAATATCAAAATTATACGACACCACTCATCGCGGAACACTCGGCGAGCTGTCGCAGTATTTCTCCGTGAACCAGCCCAAAGGTGAAATTGTTATTATTATTGCAGGCAAGCCGCGCGAAGATTCTAAAAACCGGCGCCATCGCAATAAGTTCCGTCCCGACGACGAGGCGTAGCTCTTAACTAAATTTCAAACGTTTCAAATAATTAATGTTATGAGAAAATTAATTGTAATTGGCATTACAGGCCTTCTTATCCTTTCGGGATGCACCGACAAGAAGAAACTCGAAGAGGCGCAAAAGCAGAATGACGCTACACGTGCCGAGCTGATTGAAGCAGTCAGCGACCGCGACCAGCTGTTGTCGCTTGTCAATGAAATCTCTGCCGGAATGGACCAGATAAAGCAGCTCGAAAATATACTTTCGGTATCAGGAAAGAATGAGACGCCCGGACAGCGCGAGCGGATACAGTCTGATATTGCTGCTATTCAACAGACTCTTCAGCAGCGTCGCGAAAAACTTGCCGACCTCGAAAAGAAGCTCTCAGCTTCGTCGGTGGCAAACTCCAACCTTAAAAACACTATAGCTTCGTTACGCAGTCAGATTGATTCGCAGGCAAACGAAATTGCCTCCCTTCGCTCTAACCTTAACGAGGCCGCCGGAAAGATTGGCCAGCTCGATGCTGCAGTCGACTCTCTTCACACTACCGTGTCTAACGTAACGGCCGAACGCGATTCTACCGAGCAGCAGAATACTATTATTACAAACGAGCTGAACCAGTGCTTCTATGCCATCGGCACGAAATCCGAGCTTAAAGAGAATAAAATTATCGAAACAGGATTCCTGCGCAAGACCAAACTTATGAAAGGCGATTTCGATCATTCGTTCTTCACCACAGCTGACAAGCGCACGCTCACAACTATCGACCTCAACTCAGACAAGGCCGAAGTGCTCACCAACCAGCCGGCAGGCTCTTACGTCATTACCGAGGCCAACGGCCACAAAGTGCTTCGAATTACCAACCCGGCAGCATTCTGGAGCCTTTCGAACTACCTTGTTATAAAAATCGATTGATTAGTCAAACCGAATATCGCACATACGCCTCGCCGTTTATGTATCGGCGAGGCGATTTTTTAGTATGACGGGCATGTCAAACATCTGTGGTGAAAGTCCACGCGGGGCGTAGTTGCCGACGAACCCCAGAGCGACTTGCAAGTTTCGAGAGGAGACTCTCGGGAGAGAAGAAGCAATAGCGAAATCGTGGCCTGACGAACAGAAACATGGTACCAAGGCGTATCAAGCGGACAAGCTGGCTAAAGACAGCAAAGTTCCCAAAGGCAATC
>RYWL01000030.1 GCA_003979155.1 Muribaculaceae bacterium | reverse complement strand
TTTCTCTCCGAAAACTCACTTCTGTTAACAATCGTTTTTAAACAAGCTCTAAAAATATCGGCGGCCCGACATCTCGCGATGGCAGGCCGCCGTTTCCGTGTTCGGATTATATTATAGCAGAAAAATTCGTTGTTATTCTACGTAAAGGAATTTGCGTCCGCTACGGATGTATACCTGGCCGGGCACAAGGTGTGTAACCCGTATGCCCTGAAGGTTGTATACAGGAGCGTCGGAATCGTAAGAGCCCGGAGCGACAATGCCCTCAACGCCGTTTGCATCCGGAAGGGCAAGGAAGTGTCCGGGGTTCATGTACACTGCCCACTGTCCTAAATAATTGCCCTGCGGGTCCCACTGGTGGAGCTTGCCGGAGCTTGTGTACGATACCGCATCGGTGGCGTAGATGTAGCCCGAGTAGGGGTTTACATATATGCCGTAAGGCATTGCAAAAGCCTCTATGTCGGCTTTCACTGTGCCGGGAAAATCGGTGCTGACAGCAGCTTCTGCACCTTCGTCGATAGCAGTTTCGGGGTCGATGACAGCGTAGCTGTATTCATAAGAGCCGCTTGTATTGGAGTATGTGGCGCCGATAGCATAGAAATTGCCGTCGGTAGTTGCGGTGCTGTAAGTAGAGGGGTTGGGCAGCACGGCGACACATTCGGCATCGGGTGTGCCGGCGAGCACTTTTTCGCAATCCATGATAACGGTTGCGGCAGGGTTTGCGCCATAATCGCCGGCAGAGTTTATACAGAGATATTTACCGGTCTGTGCCATAGAACCGTAAAGGTTTAATTTGCCGGTGTCTACGGTGCGCTCAACAGTCATTGTGGCGGCGTTGACTACCGATACGGTTTTCTCATAGTCGTGAGTTCCGGTATAGGAATAGCCGCCGCTGTTTGCTACAAAAAGCCGGCCCTGATATACAGCCACGCCTTCGGGTTCGTAGCCTACTTCGCAGGCTGCGATTACTTTAAGTGTATTTATATCGATTTTTGCAACGTAGCCTTTGCTGAAGCGTTGGGTTTGTCCGTCGATATCAACCACGTTTGCATACGAAGTGGCGTAGAGATACTCGCCGTCGGAAGCAAGTTTGCGGCAGTTTGGCACAGCGTCAATCGCGCCGACTGCGGTGCCGTCGGTCTTGATGACTTGTATGATGCCTGATGTGTTTACGGCAATAGCCAACAGCTGGCTGTTTATTAGAACGATGTCGTTGGGAAGGTCGCCAAGTTTTTCGTTGTTGATTTCGCTGAACCAGTCGTTGCTCAAAATCTGGCCGTCGACGAAGTACGACAGGCGGCCGTTGTCCATGCCCCAGCTGCCTTCATTGACAACTATCAGCTGTTCTTTGGCCGAACCACAGATAGCTGTAGCTGCTATTGCAAGTGTGAAAAGAGTAGATTTTAATTTCATAAAGAATGATTAGAGTATATATTACAGATTGATGTCGGTTTATGTAGTTTCCGGCAAATGCACAATGATTCGGTTTCATAAATCAATGGTCAAAAACCGGTTTATGAAACTTCGTATACGGGAAAAAGAAATAAAGGAATAGCGTTTGCCTCGAGGGGTATGTCTGCGACGTGTATCTGTAATATCATGTCCGCCGGCAGGGGGGTGTCCTTGATTCTTTCAAAGCCTGTATTCGCGAAGCTTCATTGCGAAAGAACAATCGCGGGCGCAGGTCTTCTGGCTTATCTCCTCTGTCTGTCCGTCTTCCCGGGCTTTCCCAGTGACATAGTGGACGCAGAGTTGTGGATGGGCATAGAGCCTTACCACAGAGAATTACAGCAGCGCGTCTGCCGGGGAATCTCACCCCGTTCCCAAAGGCACAGTCAACCTCTGTCGGTCTGTTATCGCCTTGGCGCTCGGATTTATCGGGCGCAAAGTTAATTATTTTATCTGTTTAGGATATGTTTGATGTTGTTAAAGTGTGTTAAATGTACATTTCTCATGATACTTGCTCACGCTTGATGTCAGAACGAAAACTGTGCCATGAGGCTCACGCGGCGTGCCCGGCGGTGAGCGCCGTCAACGTTTTTGCGCATGCCGGTGGTGAACTCCAGTCCGGTCTGTATACGCGGAGTAAGATTCCAGAATATATTGGCAGCTGTATACTGGCCGTATTTGTACTCTCCGCCATCGGCATTGTGACGAGGCAGATATCGGCTCTCAGAGAAAGTGACCGAAGCGAAGATATTTGGCCGGAAATTATACTGAATGCCTAAATTCCAGCCTATGGCATATGGCGCATATAGTCTGCCGGGCCTGACGGGGTCGGCGACAAGGTCGTAGTTGCCCATCTGAAGGTCGCCTCCAAGGCTTTCGAATCCGGCGCCGCCGCAGATGGTGCCGTAGATTGTCAACGGCGATATTGGGTGTCCTACGCCGGATATCTGCGCGCCCCAGCCGACGAGATTGTGGTTGCGGGCCGCTATAAGGTCGCGGTACGAGAGCGAGCGCACGATGCCCGAGAGTCTCACGTGTTCGGAGCGTCCCCATGCATACTGCACGAATGCGGCGGCATCAGGGAGCCAGTTGTCTACTTTTGCGGTAAGACCCTCTTGCTGTGTGATGCCTGTTTTCGGTGTCTCGGCCGATATTGCCGCCGTGATACCATGCCGCCATGTGTGCATCCAGCGCACGAGCACATTGACCGGCGCTATCTTATTGTTCGGGCCAGAAGCATCAACTGTCGGAGGCTCGGCCGAAGGGTCGGAGAATGTTGTGGGGGCGTAACCTATCGTCCAGTCGCCCAAAACCGCATATGCCTTCTTCATGCTGAAGCCTATGTGCTCGTAGCCGTTGAAATTGGCTTCTATGTAGAGCTGATATTCGCCAAACTGCCTGTTGCGGCCTATGACTCGGTAGAATAAAGTCGTGCCGGAAGGCGAAGTGTTGAATTTCCGCATCTTTGTAGGGTCGGGCTGCATAGGTATGAGATAGGGTGCGAAGCCGTTAGAGGGAATGGCACCGCCCCAGTCATACCATGCGCGCATACGCACACATCCGCCTACGCCCATGGCCAGAGCCGCGTCTTTGCTCATAAAGAGAAAGTAAGGCGCAGCGGGGTCGGAGAAGTGGCGGAACTGGTCGTAATAGAACATGTCGATAATATGCCTGATGGAGTCGGCATGGGCTTCGGTCGCCGTTTCGGGTTTGCCGTCGATATAGACTATCTTGTGGTTGGCTGCCAAAGAGTCGGCATGTGCATCTACGAGCGATGAGCTTCGCAGAGACTGCGCCATGCATGTGGTCGCAGCAACAGACAGAAGAGCAAATGTGAGAATTCCTTTCATATCTTTTCAACGCGGCATGCTCCGGCTTTGTTCGCACGGCGGTGTGAGCCACGGGCGTGTTTTTGCTAAAGTTCTTTAAGCGCGGCTGACAGTATTTCCCGGTTTGTTGAAAAATTTGTACATTTGTCGAAATTTCAAACGATGAAAAGTATCTTTCGCCAAATATTATCACTTTTTGTATTCTCTTTACTCTATTCAACGGCTGCAGCGCAGGTCAACACCGACCAGGTGATGCGCGTAGGCCAGAATGCCCTATATTTCGAAGATTATCTGTTGTCTATCCAGTATTTCAACCAGGCTATCCAGGCAAAGCCCTATCTTGCCACGCCATATTTCTACCGCTCTATCGCCAAGCTCAATCTCGAGGATTATGTCGGAGCCGAGGCCGATGCCTCGAAGGCGCTCGAACTTAACCCTTACCTCTCCGACGCATGGGAAGTGCGCGGTGTGGCCCGTCAGAATCTCGGCTATAACCGTCGTGCTATCGAAGACTACGCCCAGGCCCTCAAGTTACTTCCGCGCAACCGCCAGTTGCTGTTCAACAAGGCTCTTGCGCTCAACGACCTCAAAGAATACGATGCCGCTTCGGAAGTTTTTGCCGAGCTTATAAAGTATTATCCCGGATATGAAAATTCATATCTGGGCCGCGCCCATATAGCTCTTGAGCGCCGCGACACCGTAGCCGCGCTTGCCGATATCGATAAAGCTCTGCAAATCAACGATAAGGCCGTGAATGGCTATATAATGCGTGCAGGCATAAGCATGGACTCAGAGGGCGATTACGAGAGTGCCCTCGCCGATATCGACAAGGCAATCAAGCTTATGCCGCGCAATGCCGGCCTGTATATAAACCGCGCCTATCTCCGCTATAGGCTCGATTCATACAATGGCGCGATGTCGGATTATGACTATGCCCTCACCATAGACCCACTCAACTATGTGGCGCTCTTCAACCGAGGACTGCTCCTTATGGAGGTGAGCGCCAACGACCTCGCGCTCGAAGACTTCAACCGAGTGCTCGAACTCGAGCCCGACGAATACAGAGCGCTTTATAACCGTGCCGTGCTGCACCGTGCCAAAGGAAACTATAAAGAAGCGGCAGCCGACATTACTCGTGTGGCAGAGCATTATCCCGACTTCCCTGGCGCATTCTATCTCAGGGGCGCTATTTACCGCGACGAAGGACAGCTTGCCAAGGCTGAAGCCGACTTCAAAAAAGCCGACCGTCTCTCGAAATCGCTTACGCCCGAAATTGCCGCCAAATATGAGCGCGAGCTCGCAGCGCCAAGCCCCGAAGCCGACACAGATATCACCGCCGACAGCCAGAGCGCCAAAAAGGGAAATGTTGCCGACGACAAACCCGGACAACCCGACATGAGCGAGGTGTCGCGCAGATTTGCGCGTCTGCTCACGGTCGACAATAATGTAGACTTCAGAGAAGAGTACAACAACTCTGCAATCCGTGGCCGTGTGCAAGACCGCAACACAGCTGTAGAGACCGAGCCAATGATGATGCTGTCGTTCTATTCGTCGCCCTCGGAGCTGCGCCGAAATACATATTATATCCGTGAGGTCGACGACCTTAATGCCACCCGTATGCTGCGTTTTGCACTTGTGGTGACAAATGCCGTGCCTTCGATAAACGAGGACGATGCCGCCCGTCACTTCAATTCGATTGCCTACTATAATTCTTACCTTGCCACACACACAGGGCGTCCGGTAGACTACATAGGCCGCGCGCTCGATTATATCACCGTGCGCGACTATATCAGCGCCGAGCGCGATGCCGACAAGGCCGCCGCCATAGCTCCCGACCTCGCACTCGCGTATATGATTCGCGCTCAGGCTCGCTATAGCCGCTATCTGCTCGATAAGGCCGACGGCGGCAACCGGCGCTTGTCGCAGTCGCTCCGTGGTAGCGGCGACACGCCGGCTGCAGGTGCCGACGCAATGGCGCGCCTCGCCTCCTCGAGAAGTGCTCTCGCCGAGATTCTTGCCGACTACGACAAGCTCATAGAGCTATCGCCGCGAATGGCGATAGCGCATTTCAACAAAGGATGCATATACCTCGAAATGGAGAGCTACGACCAAGCCGCAGCGGAATTTGCCAAAGCTATAGAGCTGAAACCCGATTTCGGCGAGGCTTATTATAACAGGGGATATATAGAGCTCCTCGGTGGACACCGCGACACAGGAATCGCCGACCTCAGCAAGGCCGGCGAGCTAGGCATAGCCCGTGCATATAATCTTATCAAACGTATGGCTTTTTAAGTGAGAAAAATGCCTTTGAAGACGCTCTGCTAACATTTTGCGAGAAATGTTGGATTTATTTTGAACAAAAGTTCTGAAAAATTTGTGTCGTATCAAAAAATTAAGTACTTTTGGCGCGAGATAGTAAACCTTTTTATAAACCAAATCTTGCATTAAATGAAAAAAGTACTTACTTCTTTGATTGCATTAGTGTCTATTGCCACCATGGCTATGACAGCGAGTGCTGCCTTATCCGTGAGCGTCACCCCGGCAGAGGGCGACGTGACAAATCCAGGTCATTTCCCCAACATCACAGTAAACCCCGGAGATGCCATGGAAACAATTTCTGAAGTTGTGATGACTCCCGAAGTGGGCGACCCCGTTGTTTGCCCCTGGGAATTCGACAGTGCCAATTGGTCGGGTATGATTGTCGACTGCAGCAAGGTGACTGCATCGGGCAAATGGACTCTCACAATTCCTGCCGGCGCTTTCGAGGGCGATGGTGTAGTAAATGATGAAGTTTCATTCACATGGAATTACACCAATCCTACCGAAGGTCAGGAGACTCCTGTTCAGAAAATCGCTTTATCGGCATTTACACTTAACCAAGCCGGTGGTAGGGTTCAGTCCGGCGGTGATGTTGAAAATGACAGCTATCTGCAGAACATCAACATTGAGTTACCTGACTATGGTTACAAAATCAACGGCACCACTCTCCGCCTGACCTCCGACAAGGGCTATGACAAAGAACTCGATGTTATCACCACGTTCTATGATAATGAATTCGCTACTCAGCTTATTGTCAAGAGCGCGATAATGGAAATCAAGGAGTCGGCTACATATACACTCCATGTACCCGCAGGTTTCGTGACGGGTGACAATGAAGAGAGCGAAGCGGCCGAATTTACCTGGAACTACACCTACACCGGCAACGCCGGGGGCTCGGACATTCCTGAAGAGCTTACAGTCAACAGCATCAAGGTTGCCAATGTCGACGTAGCCACCGTTAAATCGCTTGCCGCTATCAACCCCGGCGACGAAATGGTTGTCGAGATAGCTCCTATAGCCGATGCTGCAATGCTGGTAGTTGAGTTCCAAAATATCACAAACGACGAGGTCGTTCGCGTTTTCGAAATCTATAACAATCCGTACAACTCCGACATCACGGCAAATCCCACCGAAGGCTACTACCGTACGGTTGCCGGCGGCAGTGCAGTGAATAAATTCTATAACGATTGCGATTACCGCATCGTTATGACTGCTTACAGCACTACCAACGTCAATAATCCCGCCAATTCTGTCTGGGGTCCCGTGAACATTGACTTCAAAGGCGAGACCGTTCCCTACCAGTACAGCCCTGTTACAATGGTGAGCGTAAGTCCCGAAAGCGGCACAGAAGTTACCGATGACGCACAGCCTATTGTTCTCACCTATTCTGCCCCCGTTGAAATCGTATCTGCCCAGGCTTCGACCGGCGGTCAGGAAGCAGTCGTTACCGATATGCTTCCTTACACTACCAGCAATGCCGACAAGACTGTCTGGACAATCAAGCCCGGCAAGTCTTTCTGGAGTAGTTGCGCCAACGACATGATGTTCAACATCGCTGTCAAAGACGAAAACGGCCTTGTTCTGAAAGGTGACAGAGGCGGAGATGCCGAGTCGTACTTCTCGTTTGTGTTTGGTTGCTATATGGCATGGCCCACAGTGAAAATCACACCTGCTTCGGGTTGGGTTGAAGAGCTCTACAGCTTCACTATCGCCGATTCGCGCGGTGCAGGCCTCAGCTACACAAGCGTACCTTATGTAGTTAACGAAAACGGTGAAAAAGTGGCTACAGTCGACATGAACTCGCAGGTTCAGTACGATGCCAATGGTCGCGACATCACAACTGTAGATGGCAAGGATGTAATAGCTGCCACAGCTACATTCCACCTCGACAAGGCTATCACAGAGCCCGGACGCTACACTCTCATCTCGCCGCGTGCAAGCTACGCTCTCGGCACAGAGTTCAACGCTGAGCAGAACCGCTACTTCGAGACCGAGTATACGGTAGTGAAGATGCCCAAGGCAAAAGTAGACGTTGAACTCGTAAACTTCGCTCAAGTATCGTTCGAAGTCCTTGAAGGCAAGGACGTAGTCGTAGCCCTCACTCCCTCGGAAGACTGGACAGTAGCTTCCCTCAAGCTCAACGACAAAGACGTTACTTCCAACGTGACCAACAACACCTACACTATCGCAGCTATCGAAGGTGACGCGACTCTCGTTGCTACCTACGAATACGCTCACGAAGTATCTACAATCCAGGAATCGGGTGTTGTGAATGTTGCCGGCAATGAAGTGACCGTTCGCAACGACAGCGACCGTATCTCGATTGAAGGCGTTGCTGCAGGTGACTCTATCAAGGTTTACACTATAAACGGTATGGTTATCGCCAACACAGTTGCCGAGCAGGATATCGTCAAGATTTCTTGCCCCACCGGCCAGGTATACGTTGTTGTAATCAACGAAACCGCTGTTAAGATTCAGCACTAATCACAGCTGAGCGGATGTCGTCGACATCTGCTGCAGAAACTACACAGAGGTTGTGTCGAAAGGCACAACCTCTTTCTTTTGCTGCCTGTTGCGCACGACCCGAGCGCCCATAGGTGGCGGAATCAAAAAAAATTCGTAATTTTGCAATGTGAATTATGAATAACGACAGAAAAATACTTGTCACAGGCTGCAACGGTCAGGTCGGCAGCGAACTCCGGAGATTGCTTGGCGGCCGTGCCGTGTATGTGGGCCGCGACGACCTCGATCTCACCGATCGTGATGCCGTGGAGCGCTTCATGCGGATAGGCGACTTTGCCTATGCTGTAAACTGTGCGGCATATACGGCTGTCGACAGGGCAGAGGAGGAAAAACTTGCCTGCTCGCGTGCCAATGTCGATATCGTAGAAAATCTTGCCCGTCCGGCCGATGAACTCGACTACCGTATAATACATATCTCTACCGACTACGTGTTCGACGGCCACAGCTGGCGCCCTTACAACGAAAGTGACAAACCCGAGCCGCTTTCGGTCTACGCCTCAACAAAGCGCCGCGGCGAAACAGCTCTGCTGGGCCTTGCTCCGGGGAGCATGATTATCCGCACCGGCTGGCTCTACTCGTCGTATGGTCGCAACTTCGTTAAGACAATCATTGAGCGAGGCCGCAAAGGCACGCCACTGCGTGTGGTTGCCGACCAGATAGGCACACCGACCTATGCCGAAGACCTTGCAAAATTTATTGTAAACAACGTAATCGACGGGCACTGGACTCCCGGCATATTCAACTATTCCGGCGAAGGAGTTGCCTCGTGGTACGACTTTGCCGTGGCAATTCTCGAAGAAGCCGGCATAGACACTCCTGTTATTCCTATTCCCACGAGCGAGTATCCCACAGCTGCCGAGCGTCCGCAGTTTACCGTGCTCGACAAGAGTAAAGTAAAGGCCGTATACGGCATCACATTACCACACTGGCGCAACTCACTGCGAGACGCCATAAAGAAAATAATGCAGACAAATGGCTGATTATACCGACGAAATCAAACGCCGCCGCACCTTTGCCATAATATCGCACCCCGATGCCGGCAAAACAACACTTACCGAGAAACTGCTTCTCTTTGGCGGCGCTATCCACATTGCCGGAGCTGTAAAAAGCAATAAGATAAAGAAAACCGCGACCAGCGACTGGATGGAGATTGAGAAGCAGCGCGGTATCTCTGTGGCTACGTCCGTGATGGGCTTCAATTACGGCGATTACAAAATAAACATTCTCGACACGCCTGGCCACCAGGATTTCGCCGAGGATACATATCGCACGCTCACGGCAGTAGACTCCGTAATCATTGTGGTCGATGTGGCAAAAGGCGTTGAGACCCAGACGCGCAAACTGATGGAAGTATGCCGCATGCGCAATACGCCCGTAATTATATTCGTAAACAAACTCGATCGCGAAGGCCGCGACCCGTTCGACATTCTCGACGAACTCGAGGCTGAACTTAAAATTTCTGTGCGTCCGCTTTCATGGCCTATCAACATAGGCCAGAAGTTCAAGGGCGTATACAATATATTCGAGAAATCGCTCGACCTTTTTACCCCCGACAAACAGCGGGCAACCGAACGTGTGGAAATAGAGCACGTGAACGACCCCCGTATTGATGAGGCTGTGGGCGAAGACGATGCCGCAAAGTTGCGCGACGACCTCGAACTCATAGAAGGTGTATATCCTGAATTTGATGTCGACGAATATCTTGCCGGACGTGTGGCTCCGGTGTTCTTCGGTTCAGCCCTGAATACATTCGGTGTCAAGGAGTTGCTCGACTGTTTTGTGCAGATAGCTCCCTCGCCGCGTGCCGTAGAGGCGATAGAGCGCAGGGTAGAGCCTTCGGAGAGCGAATTTTCGGGATTCGTATTCAAGATTCACGCCAATATGGACCCCAACCACCGCTCATGTATCGCCTTTGTGAAAGTATGCTCAGGCAAATTCGAGCGTAACGCACCCTACAAGCACATGCGTTCCGGCAAAATGATGCGTTTCGCTGCCCCGACCGCCTTTATGGCGCAGAAGAAGAGCGTTGTCGACGAGGCATATCCGGGCGATATCGTCGGTATTCCCGACAACGGAAACTTCAAAATCGGCGACACACTAACTGAGGGCTCGGAACTTCACTACAAAGGCTTGCCGAGCTTCTCGCCCGAGTTGTTCATGTATATAGAGAATGCCGACCCCATGAAGGCAAAGCAGCTTGATAAGGGCGTGCAGCAGCTTATGGACGAAGGTGTGGCTCAGCTTTTTTACAACCAGTTCAACGGCCGCAAGATTATAGGCACTGTGGGCCAGCTTCAGTTTGAAGTGATACAATATCGTCTCCTGCACGAGTATGGAGCCCAATGCCGTTGGGAACCTATGTCGATGTACAAAGCATGCTGGATTGAGAGCGACGATTCCGAGGCAATGGCTGCATTTAAAAAGCGTAAGCACCAGTTTATGGCTCTCGACCGCGAAGGCCGCGACGTGTTCATGGCCGACTCGCAGTTTGTGCTTACTATGGCTCAGAATGATTTTCCCAAAATTCGCTTTCATTTCTCTAGCGAGTTTTAGGCGCAACGCCCGGCAAATCACCAATATTTTTCGGTGTGGGAGCAAAAATGCAGGAATTTGTGCTGTGTACGACAAATAGTTGGCAAAAAGTATTGACAAAGGGAAGTAAATGTGTTAATTTTGCATGATTTTAGGCTTGTTGTGCTTTTGCCGGCGGCCATATTTATCGTACAATGACACATAAACGTTTACGACGCATATCCACTCTGGGTTCCCGCATCACTTCTTTGGTGAGTGTTGCCCTCGTTCTGATACTTTTAGGCCTGGCTGTCTTTCTGGGCCTTTCCGGCAAGAATCTCACCGATGATGTGCGCCGCAATCTGGGTTTTGTTATAAAAATGGAGCGCGATTGCGCCGATTCCCAGACCAATATGCTCAAACGGGCGCTGCTTGCGTCGCCGGCGGTGAGCCGCATGACCTTTTCGTCGGCAGAAGATATAATGGAGGAGGAGAGCGGCTATCTCGGAGAGGATATCCGCGGACTTCTTGATTCCAATCCCTATTCGGCCGAATTCGACGTACGGGTGAAGCCAGAGTACGCCAGTGTCGACAGTATTGAGGTTCTTGTGGAGCGTTTCGGCAGTGTCGATGGTGTGCACGAGGTTGTTACCGAGAGTGCTGTCATCGAAGGCGTCGACAGCATGCTCAAGCGTGTAGGTGCCGTGCTCCTGATTGTGGCTGCCATACTTCTGGCGGTGTCGGTGGCCCTGATAAACAATACAATAAGCCTTTCGATATATGCCCGTCGCTTTGTGATTCACACAATGAAACTTGTAGGGGCGACAGGAGGATTTATCCGCCGTCCGTTTGTGATGTCGGGCATGGTAAGCGGCCTTATTGCCGGCCTGGCCGCGTCGGCCTTCCTTTGTGGCATACGATTTTATGTAGAGCGCCTCGACACGGCGATTGCTCGTACGCTGCCGTGGGAGTGGGTGGCTCTTGTGTGCGTGCTGCTCACACTTTTAGGTATGTCGATATGCGTGATTACGGCTGCAGTGGCCACAAACCGGTATATACGGGCTTCATACGATGAGATGTTTTTAAAATAACATAAATCATGGTGTGTGAAGCCTCATGCGCCATGGATAACCGAAATAAAGATATGACAGAACGTCAGGAAAACAACAACGAAAAACGGAGCATGCCGCTTGAGCGCGGCAATTTCACAGGCATGGCCATTGCCGGTGCCATGATAGTGCTCGGCTTCGTGCTGATGCTTGGTTCGAGCAGTACGGCCGATGCTTTCAATCCCGATATTTTCAGTACCAGGCGCATAATTGTAGGGCCTATCATCGCCTTTATTGGATTTGTGCTCATGGCAATCGCAATAATCATCGATCCCGAAAAACTCCCCTGGAGCCGTAAGAAATAACTATGGATACTATTGACGCCCTTATAATGGGTATTGTACAGGGTCTGGCCGAATATCTGCCAATCAGTTCGTCGGGTCACCTTGAGATTTGCCGCGAAGTGCTCGGGCTCAAACTTTCGGGTGCCGACAGTCTTCAGTTCGATGTAATGCTTCACGTGGCTACAGTGCTGAGTACAATCATTGTGCTCTGGCGCGAGTTTTTGCCGCTTTGCAAGTCGTTTTTCACTTTCAAGCGCGACGCCAACTTCTACTACGTGTGCAAGATACTTGTGTCGTGTATTCCGGTTGCCATTGTAGGCCTGTTTTTCAAAGATGTTATAGAGTCGCTTTTCGGTCAGGACCTTACGCTTGTTGGCTGCTGTCTGCTTGTCACGGCACTGTTGCTCACGTTCAGCTACTTTTTCCGCACACGGCCTTTAGAGGAGTATGGCTCTAAAGAGGTCGGCCGGCCTCGCGACATCACTTATGGCGACGCGTTTATTATCGGCTGTGCGCAGGCTGTTGCCGTTCTTCCCGGTCTTTCGCGCTCGGGTTCGACTATCGCCACTGGTATTCTGTTGGGTGACAAACGCGAGCAAGTGGCGCAGTTCTCGTTTTTTATGGTGATAATTCCCATTCTCGGTGAGGCCCTGCTTGATTTGAAAGACATTCTCGGTGCCGGAGCGGGCGAAGCTGTAGGGGAAACGGTGGGCGCAGTCCCTCTGGCTGTTGGCTTCTTTGCATCGCTTATTGTGGGATGTATCGCCTGCAAATGGATGCTCAATATAGTAAAGAAAGGCAAGCTTATATGGTTTGCTGTCTACTGTGTCATTGCCGCCCTTATCTGCCTCGCCAAAGGCTACAACCTTTTATGAGACGATGAATTTTATTGACGGAGAGATATTATATATCGACAAGCCTTTGGGCTGGACTTCGTTCGATGCAGTAAAGCGTCTGCGAGGAGCACTAACACGCAGGCTCGGCAACAAGAAAATCAAGGTAGGGCATGCCGGCACTCTCGACCCCCTCGCAACGGGCGTGATGATACTGTGCACCGGACGGGCCACTAAACGTATCGATGAACTTCAGAGCAGAGTCAAGGAATATGTGGCGAAAATCGCTCTGGGAGCCACTACGCCGTCGTTCGACCTTGAGACAGAAATAGACGCGACATATCCGACCGAACATATCACACGAGATCTTGTAGAGGAAGTACTCGGTCGCTTCCTGGGGCGTATAGAGCAGGTGCCTCCGGCTTTCTCGGCCTGTAAGGTCGACGGTGTGAGAGCCTATAAACTTGCACGCAAAGGCGCCGATGTGGAGCTGAAGCCCAAGGTGCTGGTGATTGACGAAATGGAGCTTCTGCAATACTCGCCGACAGAAATAGTGGTTCGCGTGGTGTGCAGCAAAGGCACATATATCAGGGCACTTGCCCGCGATATCGGTGCTGCGCTCGGTAGCGGCGGCCACCTCACAGCGTTGCGTCGCACACGTGTGGGCGATGTAACAATTGACAAATGCCTCACAGTGCAGCAGGCGGCAGAACTCGTGAAATGCGCTACGCTCGAATTTCCCGATTACTATCAGTATGCCGAAGCCGCGCTTCCTCCCATGTCGACACAGTGCGACAACTGACTACAACACACAATTTTTCTTTCATCCTTCTGTAAATCGTAACCCTGATATACAATGAAGTTATCACAGTTCAAGTTCAATCTTCCCGACGAACTTATTGCCTCGCATCCCACGCCCAACCGCGACGATGCACGTCTTATGATTGTCAATCGCAAAACAGGCGAAATCTCGCATCATGTATTTTCCGACATTCTTGGTTATTACAACGACGGTGATGTGATGGTGTTCAACGATACCCGGGTGTTTCCGGCTCTTCTCTACGGCAACAAAGAGAAGACCGGCGCGCGTATTGAAGTTTTTCTGCTCCGCGAGCTTAATGCCGACAATAAACTCTGGGATGTGCTTGTAGAGCCTGCGCGCAAAATACGAATCGGCAACAAGCTATACTTTGGCGATGATGATTCGATGGTGGCTGAGGTTATCGACAACACAACATCGCGCGGCCGCACGCTCCGTTTCCTTTACGACGGTCCGCACGATAAGTTTAAGGCCGACCTCTATGCGCTCGGCATGACGCCCCTGCCTCCTTATATCAACCGCGAACCCGAAGCAAGCGATGCCGAGAATTATCAGTGCATCTTTGCAGAGAAAGAGGGTGCCGTAGTAGCTCCGGCTGCCGGACTGCACTTTTCGCGCGGCCTGCTTACACGCTTGCAAATCAAAGGCGTAAAGAAGGCTTTTGTCACCGTTCACAACGGCTTGGGCGCTTTCCGCGAAATTGATGTCGAAGACCTCACCAAGCATCGCATGGACTCCGAGCAGATGATTGCGTCGCCCGAACTTGTGGAAACTGTGAACAAGGCACGTGACGAAAACCGTCGGGTTGTGGCTGTAGGAACCTCGGTGCTCCGTGCCATTGTCACTGCAGAAAGCATGGGCGGTCATATGAAGACTTACGATGGCTGGACCAACCGCTTCATCTTCCCTCCCCACGATTTCACAGTGGCCACCGACCTGATAACCAACTTCCATATGCCGTATTCGACCATGCTCATGATGGTTGCCGCTTTCGGGGGCTATGACCTCGTGATGAAAGCATACGACATAGCACTCAAAGAAAAATACCGCTTTGGCTGCTACGGCGATGCAATGCTTATTATCGGCTGACATCAAAATGAGTGCTGATTCCTCTTTTTCGCGTTTGAAAGAGAAACTCGACGAGCTTGCCGTGCGATATAATGTGCCGTCGTTCGCCGACAGCGACCCCGTGCAGTTTCCCCGTCGCTATTCCGACAAGCGCGATATTGAGATTTCGGCCCTGCTTACCTCTACCATAGCCTGGGGACGCCGCCAGATGATACTTGCAGATGCCGAAAAACTGCATGTATTGCTCGGCGGCGAACCACTGAGTTTTGTGCTTGGTGGTGATATAGAGTCGATAGGGGAAGGTAATATTCACAGAACCTTCTTCGGGCGACATCTTCGTTATTTTCTGCGTGGACTGCGCGAAATATACCGGCACTACGGCTCTCTCGAAGATTTTGCAGTAGCTGTTGGTGCTCCGGCATCGGACGCTCCGGCGTGGACGCTGGCCGAGAACATAAACGCCATGCTCCGCGCTGCCAACCGTGACTACGGGCACAATGGTCCGTCGCGCTGTCTGCCGGATAGTCCCGATAAATCGGCCCTAAAACGTCTCAATATGGCTTTGCGTTGGCTTGTGCGTTGCGACGGCATTGTCGATATAGGATGTTGGAACGCGATAAGCCCGGCACAGCTCTTCATTCCGCTCGACGTGCATTCGGGCAACACATCAAGAGCCCTCGGACTGCTTGCGCGTAAGCAGAACGACCGCAAAGCCGTAGAAGAACTTACCTCGGCTTTGCGCCGCTTCAATGCCGAAGACCCCACTGTCTATGATTTTGCTCTTTTTGGAGCAGGTGAGGCTGGCGAGGTGCTTTAGCAGTGTGGTCGGTGATGCAACGGCGTGATGAATAACACGTTATTTTCTTGACGAATCCTTTTCTGCATTTTGCTTTGTAAAATTTTTGCAAAGCAAAATGCAGATTTTTATTTGCAACTTGCGAAAAATTTAGTAATTTTGCGACATGATGGACAAAAGGCGACGTTCGCCGATATGTATGTCCTTCGTGTCGTAAATACATTTATATACTGTCATACAGTTTTTCAATTTATTTCAGTCAGCTATGAAGCTCCTGCATTTCTCAAGCATTTTAGAATGCGCCGCCGTCCCTACGGGTGGTGAAGAGAGCAGGTGTGCATAGCATTTCACACCAACCTTTTTTGAACGCATCGAGTACACGGTAGCCCGTGGTATGCACTTGTCGTACCTTTTGGCTTCGGGTGCCCGGAGAGTACATTGACATATTGGTGTGTGACCGGAGGAAGGGCCTCTGGTAAGAGAAATAAATTGTATTAACTCATTAATCGGCTTCCGAAAGAAGCCATGCTATTTATTAACTTAAAAAACTGTATGACTATGACTTCAAATACTTCACTCAACCTCAATACTATTTTTGTAATCGCTTATGGCCACAACGACGAACTCGCCAAAACCTTCCCTGCCGAAGAGCGGTTTGACTGCCGTAGCGACTTCGACTACGGAGTTGACCAAAAAGCAGTGGCGGTGTTGATGAGCTTCACCAACGACCGCTTTTTTGAAGGCCAAAATGCCCGTGGTGTCCGTCGCCGTGTATCGGTGAGTCTCGTCGACGAAATGCGCTGCTTTGTGATATCAGAAAGCAGCGTGCTCGTGAATATGCCGCGCGGAATGATGCGGAAAGACGTCCGTGTTGATTTGTCGCTGGTTTACAACGACATAAACATGTACTCCTCTTATAGGGTAGTTGTCCGCGACGAGGTAACAAAGAAAATCCTCGGAGAGAAGAAACTCAGTTTCTTCGACCGCCTCAGTCTCGGTTCTGCACCTTCTATGTGGTATAAGGCTATAGCCGGAGCCTTGTTGCCCGAAGACGACAGCACGATGTACAAGCAGTGCCTGTCTCCTGCCGACACCGTCTGCAAGCTCGTATTCTACGTTCGCGACAATATGAAAGAGCAGCCGCTTGTTGCGCCTGAAGTAGAGGTGCGTATCACTTTCGACGACGGCACCGTGCAGGCCAAATTTGTAAGACCCGTCCTTGACGAAGTCTCCAACGATGTCTACCACATCACCTCATCGTTCTATGTCACCGACAGCAACCGCGGCTGTGCCTATGCCGAACTAATCTGCATGGATTATCCTGTTGCCGGGTTTGTATTCGACACGGCCAGCGACTGGAGCGAGGGCTACTACGAAGGCAAATTCATCGAGACCATCGAGGACTACAATATTGAAGCGGGCCTCAAACGCCTTAGAGAATCGCTTGAAGAAAACAGAGAAGAAGATGAGTCAGAGACGCATGCCTGCGAACTGACGCACGCTCTCGATACCGATAATTTGGACGCTTTCTTCGATGGCTTCTCAGAAGGTGAGGAGAGTGCAGAAGACAGCGAAACCGAAGAAGAGACTGCCCTGGAAGAGGTGCAGCAGGAAGAAGATCAAGAACAGGAAGAAGAGGAGCAAGAAACTCCGAGAGCCATTGAAGAGTCGATGCCGTCGAACGACTTTATGTCGTGCATCTCTAATTTTGTCGGCCTTAAATCGGTGCGAGAAAAGCTCTCGGTCTACGAAAAACTCGTGATGTTCAACAAACTCCGAGCCGATAACGGCTTGGCTACGCCCTCGCTCCCACTGCACGCCATGTTTCTTGGCTCTCCAGGCACCGGTAAAACTACTGTAGCCAAAAGAATGGGTGTTATGCTGCGTCGAGCAGGAGTGCTGTCGAAAGGCCATGTAGTTATTAAAGAACGCTCGAATCTTCTGGGCCCGTATTACAGCAACGAGGCTACAAATACCTTGCAGGCAATCGAAGACGCACAGGGCGGCATACTCTTCATCGACGAGGCTTATCAGTTGTATCAGCCCAATGACCCGCGCGACCCCGGCAAATTTGTGATAGAGACGCTTCTCAACGCACTCGCCGACGAATCGAAGCGCGACTGGATGCTGATTCTCGCCGGTTATCCCGTCGAAATGCGCCAGATGTTCGATATGAATCCAGGTCTGAAATCCCGTATTCCGGCTTCGAATATATATGTATTCGATGACTTTAGCGAGGGTGAACTCATGGAAATAGCCGAGCGCTATTTCGCCCGCCACAACTTCACGCTGAGCGACGGTGCGCGTGCAGCTCTCAGCGACCGTCTTGCCTACGATTACAAAAATCGCGACAAGACATTCGGCAATGCACGTTATGTGATGAATCTCATTCAGACCGAAATACTTCCGGCAATGGCAGTGCGAGTGCTCTCGGCTGCAGGAGACAATATGCCCTCGATATCTGAAATCTGTGCCACCGACATTCCGGCAGCAATAACGACAGTGGCTAACAACAGGCGTCAGCTCGGCTTCATAGCCTGAAAACTCAGAACTGCATGGCACGGCGCACTTCCGAGCCAATCGAATCGCTGTCGGCTTCTACCGGTTCGGCGATAGGGATATATACGGTGTCGCGAATGACCTCGACTATACGTACCGTCTCGGGAACGGCGGCCGGTTTATGCGGCAATGTTTCGACAGGAGTAAGGGTAAAGCCCGGAGTATAGGTTTCCTCAACATTATCTTTGGAATTATCTTTGGGCTTTGCCCGGCCTTTGCCGGAGCTGATGCCGGGAACGCGGCCGGCAGAATGAAAATGATTTGAATAATATTTCTGATTGAGATTGCTTACAATCACACCCTTCGACGACGATGCATGTATGAAGTCGCCGTTGCCAATATACATCCCTACGTGACTCACTTTGCGTCCGTGCGACGTTCCGGAGAAGAAAATAAGGTCTCCAGGAGTCAAATCGGCGACTTTCACATTCTGGCAGAATACCTGTTGCTCACGGCTGCTCCGGGGCAATTTGATTCCAGCCACATCGCGGTATATACTCATTACCATTCCCGAGCAATCTGTGCCACGCCGTGTTTCGCCGGCATACTTGTATTTTGTACCGAGCCATTTGCGAGCTTCTTTTACAAGTTGTTCGGAGTACTGGTTGCTGCGCATGTAATCGCTTTTGCTGTCATATATTGCAGATTCGCTGCCATCGGGCACAGTGCGTACAGTCTGCTTATGGCCGCCGCAGGAGGCCATAAGCAGTGCTGAAACAGTATATACAATCAGGCGTTTCATTGGACTTATGCTTACAGACTTCAAAATTAGTATAAATTTTGACTACAACAACGATTAACATATGTCAAAAGACAGAAATTTTTGAACTATCGGCAATAAGTCAATGTTTATGTGATATAACAAATCAAAACTGACAATATGAAATACGAAAAACCACAATTGCCTTACGCCAACGATGCTCTTGAGCCGGTAATAAGCGCCCGAACAGTCGAATTTCACTATGGGAAACACGAGCAGGCCTATATCGACAATTTAAATCGTCTTATAAAAGACTCCGAGTATGAAGATGCGGAGCTCGAAGATGTGATAGCAAATGCAAAGGGCGCGTTGTTCAACAATGCGTCGCAGGCCTGGAATCATATCTTCTATTTCTTCTCCTTCTCTCCCGATGGCCGTCGCGAACCTACCGGCGACCTCCGAAAGGCCATTGACCGTGATTTCGGGTCTTTCGAAAAATTCAAAGAAGCATTCGTTGATGCCGGCGTAGGCCTTTTCGGGTCGGGCTGGGTATGGCTGTCGCGCGATGAGACAGGAAAACTGTTCATCACCCAAGGCTCAAACGCTCAGAATCCTATTACCGACGGACTTATGCCACTGCTGACATTCGATGTATGGGAGCATGCATATTATCTCGACTATCAGAACCGTCGAGCCGATGCCCTGAAAAAACTTTGGGACATCGTCGACTGGGAGACGGTCGAAGGAAGATACTAAACCACACTATATTTTAGCATAATGTGATGAATGGAAAGGGGGGTACTCGTGAGAGCACCTCTTTTTCTGTTTAATATCATGCAGGTTATAAACGCGTGTGTTTTTGTACATTGTAACATGTGAATGGTGAGAAGTGTGTTCAAAAAGCAAGTGAAGATTCCAAATCGAAGTGCAAAACTTTGAGCTAGGAATTTCCCATTCTCCTCGCTCCTTCTGGCGAGGGGATGCCCGAACGGCGGGGGCGGCCTAAACCGTCCCCAAGAGCGGACAGCAGCAGAACATACTGGCAATACAAAATAAAAAAGGAGACCGAAGTCTCCCTGAGATTAACTAATTTTGTATTGCATTATGTATCATCAATTAACCTCGCAGCAAAGGTCGCAAATTTTCGCCTTACTGCAAAGAAAAACTCCAAAAAAAGAAATCGCCCTCATCGTAGGGTGCAGTCAGTCAACGCTTTGCCGTGAGCTACAACGAAATTCAACGGCCAAAGGCAACTATCTGTGGGAAAAGGCTCATGCCAAAGCCCTTGAACGCAGAAAGCGTACTACATCAAATAAGAA
>RYWL01000029.1 GCA_003979155.1 Muribaculaceae bacterium | reverse complement strand
TCTGCCGAAACACCCATAATTCAGCGTCTGAATGAATTCATTCGTTATACAGGACTCTCAAGCACTCAGTTTGCCGATAAAGCTGGCATTCCTCGTCCTACTTTGTCGCAGATGGTTCATGGTCGCAATAAGTCGGTAAACAATCAGATGTTGGCAAAGTTGAATGAGAATTTCCCTGAATTAAACATTCTATGGTTCCTTTTCGGACAGGGTACAATGCTTCTTGACAACCGAAGCCCGCTTGCCGGCAGTGAAACTTCTGGTTCGGAAGTTCACGAAGTAGTAGATAATGAGTTTGTTAACGCTCTGGAGCAATCTGTATCTGCGTCGAGCAACGAAGCATCAGAGGCCAATAAAATGTCAGCGGAGGAGGAATTTGTGGAGAACGGAGGTCGGTGGGACGCCTCAGTGCTTTGCACGCCTCCAGCTTCAGTTAGTGGCAACGAGGCTAAGAAAATCAAGTCGATAATAGTATTCTATTCAGATAACAGTTTTGAGACTTTCATGCCATGCTGAGTGAGCTGTGAGGCTCTGTATTGAGAGTGTTCAACATTCTTTGCTGAATGGCCATTATCTACACTGTATGATGTAACACGCTATGTGCGCACCTCGATTTTAAACGCTTAGTACAAAAAGGTGCAATTGCAGTATTGTAGATTGAGTGCTGGAAGAAGAGTTGATGTTGGCGTTGTATTGACGGATTGGAAAAGTTGGATAAGCTGAGAAGCAATTAGCGCATTGTGTAGTTTTTCCACATCCCCAACTGAATAGTACCAATTCAAAACTGTGGAAAACTGTGGAGTAGTTTAGGAATATCCTCTTATTTTAAAGTCGATTTAACATAATCACGATTATGTAACCAAGGTCGAACGCTTATCAAAGATCCAATTCTCCATAAAGATATGCTCCGGTACAGCCTTCTTATTGTCAATTTTCACGCCGGAGAGAAAAATCACTCATCATTCGCGATACCATCGTCATAAAACCATAACCGCCAAACGAAAGAAACGCTGCAACTTTGTTTTTAAGTCTTACTTGCTGATTGCGCAATATTTCAATTCGGAAATCGCAAATCTCCTCAAAGCAATCTCTTGCAACACAACTCTCCCCGGCAGCTCTTGCCAGATTAAACATGTTGCATACTGCACTGAATCGTCTCGAACGCGCCGCCTGAATAAGCCCCGGATAATGTGAAGAAATGAATTGCAGCACCTTTTCCGTAGCCCATAACATATCCTTTCTCCTGGGTGTATATGTGTTGATAAAGCTATTGGGATTTGGTCTGTAATAATATAATTCGCAGGAAGTTACAGCAATACGCCCGGTTCGGGAGAATATTCTCGGAAAGAATTCAAGGTCTTCATACCATTTTCCTTCGACAAAGAGTTCGTTTTCAAATAGTTGTATGCGATATAATTTGCCACAGGCCGATGAGTTATGGCCTTTCTTTTGATATAAGGTAGCTTCGATTGCGTCCTCTGCCGACAGCACGGTCTCGTCACCACTATGCTTAAGGCTGTCGCCATGATTTTTACAAGAGCTTGATAATTGGGCCTCTATAATGCCACAATTGGGATTGCGCCGTGCTATGTCGAGCAATTTCTCAAGAGCCCCTGGCATCAAGCGGTCATCGGAGTCTACAAAGCTGATATACTTGCCCGTAGCCGCTTTAATACCTTTGTTTCGAGCGGCAGACAGACCCTCTTGCCGGCTTTCGATGAGAACCGCCCTACCCTCTGCTGCCCATTTGCGGCAGATTATCTCCGACCCGTCGTCAGCGCCATCGTTTACTATTATAAGCTCGCTCTCAACGTTTTGGTCTGCAATACTTTGTAGGCAATCTTCGAGATATTCTACAGTGTTGTATACTGGAACTATCACTGAAATCATAAATCGATGACAATCGGATTTGACGGTGCGGATTCGTTGTTGACACGCGACACCGCGGTAATCACATAAACTCCGGGCACAGTGGCTTTATATTCAGTATCAGTAATTATGTCGACCAACGCTCCGGGCGTCTTTAAATCTATTTCTGAGCGTGACTCAAAGCGGTATATGGCATACTTCACGACATCATCGGCCGAACCGGCTGACAATGTGCGTTCCCACTTGAATTCATGTGAGTTTATTGGACGTAATCCTTTGATTGCCTCCGGTGTCTTGTCGGAAATCCAGGGGTATGAGGGAACGAGAGCCGGAGTCGACTGCCACATATGCGAAAGCGAATCGGCTACGCCTCCGATATTCGAACACACCGAATATCCAGGCCACCAGCACATACCCTGTATATTCTCTGCTCTACGGGCCATAACGACTTTTGTGGCCAACTGTGTCGGATTACCGTTCTTGTCGGATGTATTCATCGTACGTGCCACATCCTGACCTATATAAAGATGTCGATTGCTAACGTTTCTGTTCCACCAGTCAATCAAAACGCGGTAGGATGCCGACTTATGGTCGAGTTCCCAATAAAGCTGAGGCATAAGATAGTCGACCCAACCTTTACCCTCCCAAAGCAGAACATCGGCATATAGCGAATCATAGTTCTCAAGTCCGTTAGTGTCGCTGCCCTTTGGGTCGCTCTTTTTATTGCGGTAGATGCCGAAAGGACTCACACCGAAACGCACCCAGGGTTTGACTGCGGAAATACGTTCGTGGACCTCCTTAATCAGTAAATCTACATTACGACGACGCCAGTCTGCCCGTTTCATACCTTTGCCGTATTTAGCGTACGACTTGGCGTCGGGGAACTCCTTACCTTTTACCGGATACGGATAGAAATAATCATCGAAGTGGATGCCGTCAACGTCGTAGCGGCGAATGATATCCTCCACTATTTGCCCGATGAACTCGCGGTTTTCCGGCAAACCGGGGTCGAAATACAACTTGCCGTCGTATCTCAGAAATCTTTCAGGATGCTTGTGGTAGATATGTTTTTTGGGCAGCGCCGCAATCTGTTTTGTATTCGATGTCACCCTATAGGGGTTTAGCCATGCATGGAGTTCCATGCCTCGCTTATGGCACTGCTCAACCATAAATTCGAGCGGGTCCCAGAATGGTACGGGAGCTTTGCCTCCGTCGGTAAGATAGCAGCTCCACGGCTCCATTTTACTGTCGTAAAACGCATCGGCCTGTGGGCGTACTTGAAAGAATACGGCGTTGATACCTGCAAGATGCAGGCTGTCGAGTTGCTGCTCGAGTACGCGTTTGTTTGCTTCTGTACCGCGGCTCTTATATTGTGTTTGCCAAACAGTATGAAGCCACGCACCGCGAAATTCTCTCAGGGGATTTGTTTGTGCGTAGATACTCGTCAGCGACGTAGACAGCAGCAAAGAGGCAAGGATTCGTCGTATTTTCATCGTGTCAGGTTTAATCCAAAGGCGAAATTACTAAAAACAGATGAAATGACAAAGCCTCCGGGCCTGTTCAGTCAGGTCGGAGGCTTGAGATATGTGGTTAACGGGATTATTCTGCAGGAGTTTCTTCTGCTGCGACAGCGGCACCGGATGCGTTGTTGAGTGTATCAACCATTGCACGGAATTCGTCAAGCGAAACTGTCTTCTCATCAAGCTTCACTGTGTTGTGTACAGCCTGGAAGAGTTTGTTGTTGAAAGCGAGGTTGATGAGGCGACGACGCTGGTTTTCGTCTTTGAGCATGTTTTCAACGAAGTAGTCGAGCATCTGGTCGGCCATATGAGCCATACCATACTGCTGGAGCTGCTGCATGCCAACCTGACGGGCAGCAGCCTTGACATCGTCTTCTTCTACCTTCACGCCGAGTTTTTCAGCAACTTTATTCTCGATGATTTCCCACTTGATGCCAGGGATATTGCGCTCGACGATGCCGTCGATATCTTCCTCTTTGATTTCGCTGTTTGTGCGGAGCATAAACTTGCGAAGGAATTCAAGAGGCAGAGCCATACCGGCTCCGTAAGTCTCCATAAGGTAGTCCTCGGCATTGCGTGTGAAGAGCTGTACGCTGTTAGGCTGGAGAGCCTGTGCGATGATGTCGGCAACGGCTTTGCGATAATCTTCTTCGTTCTTCACATTGCCTTCGCCGAATACTTTGTTGTAGTATTCTTCACCAAGTTCGGCAGGTTTGTTGACAACATATTCGGCAATATTGAATTCGAAGTTGCTGCGAGCCTCTTCTACGCGGTCGCGGTCGATGTGAAGCATCGATGCGACTTCTGCCTCGTTGCCGTCGCAAGTGTCGAAAGGATTGAAAACAACCTTGTCACCTACCTTTGTGCCTTCGAATTTCTTAGCTTCGGTTTCCGACTTGAACAAGAAGGGAGCTACGATGCCATCGTTTACCTGGATGCCGTCTTCCTTAACCGAACCGTCTTCGTTAAGCTGCATGATAGAGCCCTTTACCAGCGCACGCTCGGCATACTCCTCTGCTTTCTCTTGAGTGCCGGCCTGGGCACGCATAGCCTTGTCCTGCTCTTCAATCATCTGGTCGGTGACTTCGATGTTGTAGAACGGAAGGGTGGCATTCTCAAGTTCAATATTGATTTCGGGGGCGAAACCGATCTCGTAGCGGAATTCATAATCGGCCTTCTTAAGGTCAATAGCCTCATCGGTGGCGGGAATGGGCTGGCCAAGAATATCGAGATTGTTGTCTTTCACATATTTGAGGCAGGCGTCTGCTGCTACCTCATTGAGTACATGAGCCTTTACTTCCGTGCCGAAACGCTTGCGGAGCTGTGCCAAATCAATATGGCCTTTGCGGAAGCCGGGAATCTGGCGGTTCTTGCCGATTTCCTTGAGCTCATTCTTTACGCGGTCGGCGTAATCAGCCTCCTGGATTTTTACGACGACAAAGCCTTCGAGGTCTTTCGTCTTTTCGAGTGTTACGTCCATTATGGTGCTTTATTCTATGATGTGTTAGTATCTGTTTTAAGGTGCTTCGACTCACGTCTCCGCTACCGAAGTGCAAAATTAGTCAATAATTTCTTATTAATCAACTTTCGCGGCAATTTTGTGCCAAAACTCTTGTAAGCGCTGCTGCGACCGTGGGCTTGTTCGTTAAACAAATGTTGCAGTTCCGGATAAGCGAAACTGCAACATTTGAAGTAAAATCATTAGGGATGAGGTTTATACCGCACCGCCCTGCATCGTTCGTAATAATCTATGAAGGCACGGTTCACCATGCGTGTTCCGCCCGGCGTGGGATAATTGCCGGAAAAATACCAGTCGCCAGGACACGACGGCACGGCATCGTGCAGGCCGTCGATAGACTGGAAGAGCAGTTTCACACGCGCATTTATTTCGGACGGTGTAAGCATCTCTGCCATCTGGTTGGCAATCTCAATATCGGTAAATTCGTCGTAAAGCTGTTTTACCACATTTTCCTGTTCGGCCGCTGGTCGTGTGGAATTTAACAGTGCGGCATGATAGGCATCGTCGATAACCTTACTCCGGCCTTGTTTATCTAGCAGTGAAATCATTGACCTGAAAGCAGCCAGTTCTTCAAGATGCGGCATATCTATGCCGTAATAATCGGGATAACGTACCTGCGGCGATGATGACACTACAATTATTTCGACCGGATGCAAACGGTCGAGAATGCGCAGAATCGACTGGCGCAGTGTTGTTCCACGCACTATGCTGTCATCTATCACAACGAGTGTGTCTTTGTGTGCGTTCACGCTACCGTATGTGATGTCGTAGACATGTGTCGCAAGGTCGTTTCGCGAGGTGCCTTCGGCAATAAAAGTACGCAGTTTTATATCCTTGATGGCAACTTTTTCAACCCGCACTTTTCGCTGGAGAATAATATTGTCGAGACGTTCGGAAGTGAGTTCGCCGGCGGCTACCAGTTCTTCAATCTCCGATTTACGCTTTCGGTCGAGGCGTTTATGCAGTTCCTCTACCATGCCGAAAAAAGCAACTTCGGCCGTATTGGGGATAAACGAAAATACCGTGCGGTCGAATCTTTCGTCAATCATTCGGCACAGGTCTGGCACGATATTGGCACCGAGTTTTTTTCGTTCGCTATATATATCGGCATCGCTGCCTCGAGAGAAATATACACGCTCGAATGAGCAACGTTCGTTTTTCAGTTCGGGCATTATTCTGCGCACCTCTACTCCCCCCTGACGGTCAATAAGAATGGCACAGCCAGGCGTGAGCTCGTGAACGTCGTCAATATGTACACCGAAGACGGTCTGTATCACCGGTCGTTCGGAGGCCACTACTGCGATTTCATCGTTGAAGTAATAGAATGCCGGGCGTATGCCATGGGGGTCGCGGACTACAAACGACGAGCCGGAACCGGTGACTCCGCACATTGCGTAACCGCCATCCCAAAGCGGCGAAGTTGCTTTGAGTACGCGTCCGAGATCGAGTTCATCCTCTATTCTTTTTGCCAGAATCGGGTCAACCAGCGTGTCGCGGTACTGACGATACAAGCGATGATTTTCTTCGTCGAGCGCATCGCCTATCTGCTCTAGCAGAAGCACGGTGTCGCTATAAATGCGCGGATGTTGTCCTGTGGCTATGATGTTGTTGAAAATTTCATCAACATTAGTCATATTGAAATTGCCACAGAGCATCAACGCCCTTGAGCGCCAGTTGTTTCTGCGCAGGAAAGGATGGGTATACTCCATGCCGCTACGGCCTGTTGTGCTGTAGCGGAGGTGTCCCATATATACTTCTCCCACAAAAGGTGTGCTCGTCGCTATTTCTTCAGCCGAAAGGCTATTGACATTCTTTGGCAGCTGCCGGCCAATCTGTCCGAAGATTTCGTCTATAGCACCGGTCCCCAATGCCCTCTCGCGGAAAACGTATTCGTGCCCAGGAGGAGTGTTGAGTTTCACCACACCTACACCGGCTGCTTCCTGACCACGGTTATGCTGCTTCTCCATAAGCAGATAAAGATGGTCGAGAGCATAGGTGTAGCTGCCGTATTTTTCTTTGAAGTACGAGAGCGGCTTGAGCAGGCGTATCATTGCCACTCCGCACTCATGCTTGAGTGGTTCCATTAGCGGATAAATAGAAGTTCGCGGTATTTAGGCAATGGCCATATTTCATTGTCGACCATAAGCTCGAGTTTGTCGATATGGTAACGGATTTCTTCCATTGCCGGCACCACTGTGTCGTGATATGCAATCGCTTTCTCTCGTTCGCTTTCAATGGCATTGGCCTTTTTGCGTGCCTCTACCATATCGGTGACTTTGGTCTTGATAATGCTCATATGCGACGAAATTTTTTCAATGCTCTCCATGTCGCATTTTGCCATTTCGATTGCGCGTTCACCGAAAAGCTCTTTAAGTTTCACCATATTGTCAAGCAGTGTCGACTGATAGCGAGTCGCTACCGGTATGATATGGTTGAGCGCGAGGTCGCCGAGGACACGCGCCTCAATCTGTATCTTCTTTGTGTACATTTCCCATTTCACCTCATTGCGTGCATGAAGTTCGGGTTCCGAAAGCACTTCGGTGGATTCGAACATCTTCACTGTCGACGGGCGCAGATATGCGTCAAAAATCAGCGGTGCCGACGTTTCGCAGTCGAGGCCACGACGGGCTGCTTCTTCTTTCCATTCGTCGCTGTAGCCATTGCCGTCGAAGTGAATGGCTTTATTCTCTTTGATAAGACGGCGTACTTCGGTGAGGATTGCGTCGTTGAGTTCCTTGCCTTCGCTCACCATGACATCGATACGGTTCTTGAAGTCGACGAGCTGTTCGGCCACAGCAGAGTTGAGCACAAGCATGGCAGATGCGCTATTGGCCGACGAACCCACGGCACGGAATTCGAAGCGATTGCCGGTGAAGGCGAATGGCGAAGTGCGGTTGCGGTCGGTGCTGTCCATCAGAATTTCCGGAATCTGTGCAAGGCCGAGCGAGTATTCCGATTTCTTCTTGAGGTCGGTGAGGTCTGTTGTGTCGCTGTTCTCAAGACTATCGAGAATTTTGGCGAGGTGGCTGCCAGTAAAAATCGATATGATAGCAGGAGGCGCCTCGTTGGCTCCGAGACGATGTGCGTTCGTAGCCGACATTATCGATGCCTTCAGCAATGCGTTGTGGCGGTTTACAGCGGCCATGACGTTCACAACAAATGTAATGAACTGAAGATTGTCTTTGGGTGTGCGTCCGGGCGAGAACAGCATGGCGCCGCGGTCGGTGCCGAGACTCCAGTTGTTATGTTTGCCTGAGCCGTTTATACCTTGGAATGGCTTTTCATGCAAAAGCACACGGAAGTTGTGGCGGCGCGCTACCTCGTTCATGACCGACATGAGCAGAAGGTTGTGGTCGTTGGCGAGATTCATCTCCTCGAATATGGGAGCACATTCAAACTGGTTGGGAGCAACTTCATTGTGTCGTGTCTTGACAGGAATTCCCAGACGGTGGCAACGGATTTCGAGGTCAAGCATGAATGCCTCCACCCTCGAAGGGATAGCGCCGAAATAGTGGTCCTCAAGCTGCTGGTTTTTGGCGCTCTCATGGCCCATGAGGGTGCGGCCAGTCATCACAAGGTCGGGACGGGCGCTGAACAGCGACTCGTCGACAAGGAAATACTCCTGTTCCCAGCCGAGATATGATATCACATGCTTTACTTCGGGGTCGAAGAATCGTGCCACAGCTGTACCGGCTTTATCGACTGCATTGATTGAGCGCAGCAAGGGTGTCTTGTAGTCAAGAGATTCACCTGTGTACGATATGAAGATTGTGGGTATGCAGAGTGTCTGATCGAGAATGAATGCAGGGGAAGATATATCCCATGCCGAATATCCGCGGGCCTCAAAAGTATTACGGATGCCTCCATTCGGGAAGCTTGACGCATCGGGCTCCTGCTGTACGAGCAGTTTTCCGGAGAATTCTTCGATTACGCCACCTTTGCCGTCGTGTTCGATAAATGCGTCGTGCTTTTCGGCTGTTCCACCGGTAAGAGGTGCGAACCAGTGTGTATAATGTCGGGCGCCATGTTCAATGGCCCACTGTCGCATACCACTGGCAACGGCATCGGCTACGTTGCGCGAAATCGGTTTCTTGTTTTCAATCGCATCGACAAGTGCCGTGTAGATGTCGGCAGGAAGATACTTGAACATTGTGCCGCGGTTGAAAACCAACTCGCCATAGTACTGGTTGGGGCGTTCGGCAGGAGTGCTTACAGACACTGCCTTGCGGTCAAAAGCCTCTTCGACCATCTTGAATCGTAAAGTAGTAGACATATCGTGATAAAATTGGTATCTTATAAAGAAAGCACCCGGCTGCGGCTCAAGGCGCGGTCGGGTGTGGTGCTGTTGAAAGAGGAGGCGCTGTCGCTTTTGTCAGCCATTGAGCCGACAAGGTGACAAATAAACATATTTTCGGGCTTTTTGATGCCCGTGGGATAAGTTTTCATGCCGTTTTCCTTTTGAAAGTGCAAAAGTAATATGTTTTACCGAAGCTACAAAATTTTTTATCACTTTTTTTGGAAAATGTTTTAGGAATACTTATTCGGAATACTTATTCCATGACCGCTTATTCATAAGATAAACAAGCTCGTAGAAGCAATGTGGGCCGTACCCAATTAAAGCAGGCACGGCCCGGGACTGTTGGAGGAGGCAAAGTGTTATTTGGAGGCGTTGTCCTTGCCGAGCTTGAATGAGATAGGCAGCGCAAATGTGCAGTTTACTTTTTTGCCGTCTTTCTCACCGGCTTGCCAGCGAGATTTCATGGATTCGACTACACGGATTGCCTCGGCATCGAGAGCGGGATGTATCGGCTTTTGAACGCTTACATCAGCGATGTTGCCGTCGGCCTTTACTGTGAATTTTACCACAACTTTACCCTCTGCTCCAGCCTTTTGGGCTTCTTCGGGATACTTGACATTGTACATCAGGTAGTTCATAAGCATGAGCTCGCCGCCTTCGAATTGCGGAAGCTTGTCGGGGTTCTGCTCGTCAGACGCTCCATCCGTCTCGTCGGGTGTAGCCGCTTGCACGGCAAGAAGAGTTTTCGTAACTTTGGAGTCGATTTCGGCAGCAGGGGTATAAAGACCGACTGCTGCGGTGCGCTCGAATGCATTGCTTACCGACGGAATGTTGACGAGAACCAGCGTAAGCGCTACGGCCGGCACAATGGCCAGTGCACGGGTTCGGCGCACCGGCGATGTCTTTCGATTGTACATCATAGTGATACGTTTTTTAAGTTTACTGTGATTCAGGCTGTTGGCGAGCGACGGGAATCTAACGCCGACAGCCTTTTTTATTAGTAGAAGTTGATATTGACGACAATTTACGCCCGACGCCAGCACATGACTGTCGGCTTGGTATTCGTGTACCGATTTGAGTTCGGAAAGCATCAGCCATGCCGCAGGATTGTACCACAGCAGTATGCACACGATTTGGGCGAGGAGCAAGTCTGCAAAATGAAAACATTCGATGTGCGCGCGCTCATGACAAAGTATCATACGGGCTGCCTCTTCATCTTCGTTGTCGCTCATCACTATATAGTTTCCCCAGCTGAAAGGCGCTAAGTAGTGTCGGTCGACAAGCACAAGTGTATATCTGTCAAACTTATGTTTTTTGCCGGTTGCTATTATACAGAAAATGCGGATTGTGACGGCCAAAGTCCACAGCGCCGTTACTATCATTCCTGCAAGATATGTCCACAGTACTACGACTGTAGCATTCGAAACCGACAGACCTGCGTATGCATCGGCACTGATTGCTGCTGTTGCATCGCCCAGAGTTATGTCGGCGGCGGCGTGTGGTAGGCATGATGCAATGGCATCACTTATCGGCAAAGCCAAAAACGACAGCACATAGACACTCAGCAAAACGACACGGTTGAATGCAGGCTGATTCTCTCGAGCAAGCAGCCACTTATATATAATGTATGATGCCAGCAACACCAGTCCCGAGATACAGGTATAGACAGTAAATTGGCCCATGGTCAGTGTTTCGTTTTTCCTTGTTCGACAATTCTTATTATTTCGCGGAGTTCGTCTACCGACAGTATTTCTTCTTCTACGAGCGCGGATACGGCCGCGCTGGCAGAATTATTGAAATAACTTTTTATTACCTGTGCCAGAGAGCGCCCTGCAAAGTCGGTAGCCCGGGCCACTGCGTAATAGCGGTAAGAACCGCCTATTTGTTCGTGCCCTACATAGCCCTTGTCTTCAAGAATTCGAACGGTTGTCGACACTGTATTGAAGTGTGGCTTGGGGTCGGGATATTCTCCGAGCATCTCGCGAACAAAGAGGGGCCCTCGTTGCCAAAGCATGCTCATTATTTCGGCTTCGCGCTCGCTAAGTCGGGGATGTTTTGTTGTATTACGCATCTTAACTAAAGTTTTAGTTATGCGACAAAGGTATAACTAATATTTTAGTTGTGCAAGTTTTTCAACTAAAATATTAGTTGAATTTTTTACGTTCAATCTGAGCGAAAGCATAAAGCCGGCAACAGCCACATTATAATTGCAAAAAAGAGCTCTGCGATGTACAGAACTCTTTTGGATATAAGATGTAAAAAGAGGAAGGATCGGGAACTCAAGTCATCATCGTGGTGATTAATTGTAAACGATAAGTGTGCATGTGTGAAGAGTCATGCGTTAACATTAAAAGGAAGCCTACGCTGTCGGCTAATTAAAGACAACTTGCTGTTTTGGCAAATTAGTTTTTGACAATCGCCCTTGAGTTCTGGTTCCTTCCTCCGGTAATTCTACACAAGCTCTACCGTCCAGTTAAGCTGTTGAAGTTCGATATCGACTTCCCGGAGCTGTTTCGACATTTCATCGACCAACTTTTGCGTATCGGCCACATTGATAGTGCTTATCACGCGAATTTCCGAGAGGTGATAGCGGTTTGTAAGCTGGCTTGCAGCACCGACAAGGTTTCGGAGCATCTGCACTTTTTTCTGGAGCATATCGCGTCGTGCAATGAGTTGTGTAAGAGTCTCGCCTTTATCGTTGCACTCCCTACTGTTGGTTATGTTTATGCGAGTAACGAGCTCCTGGTGTTTCTCAAGCGAAGCATTGAGTTCATTGAGCAGCTCTGCCGGACTTTCTGCAGGCTCACTGCCCTCCTGAGTTGTGGCATTGTTCACAAGCCTGGTGCCAATCTGCTCGATGCGGTTTTGCAAGTCAGCCCGTATCTGTAGAGCTTCTGCGAGTTTCATATCTTGTCTATAAATTATTTATCAGTAGTTTCAATCGGGTCAACTCCTGTGAAAGTCATCTTCACAGGCAGAATTCTGCCGTCTTTGTCGAAATACATACGGTCGATGCATGTAACTCGGTTGTTGCCATCTTTGGCGCCTAAGGGATGACGGTGATATACGATATAGTATTCGTCTTCTCCTGGACCTTTGATTACCGAGTTATGACCGGCTCCTGTGGCTATGTCGCGATCTGTTTTAAGTATAACGCCTTCACGTTTGAAGGGACCGAATGGGCTATCGCTGATTGCATATGCCACGCAGTAGCTGTCGCCTGTCCATCCGCCTTCCGACCACATGAATATGTATTTGCCGTTGCGGATAAACATAAACGGGCCTTCGACATAATTTTCGGGTGTCACTTCTTTATAAATGGTGCCGTCGTCGAAAGGAACAATGCTGAGCAAATCGGGCGAGAGTCTAACCACATTGCAATGGCCCCAGCCGCCATAGAACATATAGTGTTGGCCATCTTTATCGCGGAATACAAACTGGTCGATGGGCTGTGCGCCATTTATAATGTCGTTGATGAGGGGTTTGCCGAGGGCATCGCTATAGGGACCTTCGGGACGGTCGGCTACCGCTACACCGATGCCGCCTATTTCACCTTCGTGCACATCGTTTGCACCAAAGAAGAAATAGTATTTGTTATTAGCTTCGATGATTGACGGAGCCCACATGGCACGCCATGCCCACTTCACGCTGTCGTTTGTGAGCACGCGAGGATGGAGTGTCCAGTTTACAAGGTCCTTCGACGAAAACGCATTGAAATATGTCTGTTCGTTGTACGGAGCCGAAGTTGTGGGGAATACCCAGTATTCATCTCCGAATTTAATTCCTTCGGGGTCGGCATACCAGCCTTCGAATACAGGGTTGCCGCCGGTACTTATCAGACCGGCCGACGGGGGAACCGAGTCAGGGGCGCTACCCCATTTTTTGTTGGGGGTAGAACCCATTTCGAGTTCAAGTTTGCCGCCTTTCATAAGGTCTTCGTGCGAGAACCAGGGCTGATTCCATTCTTTGCCGTTGAGGCGGGCGCTCTGTATGTATTTGTTTTCATGCGAGGCGCCGTTAGCAACGATTTCGAATGTGCGACCGTTAGACAATTTGATTTTTGAGTACGGGAATACGGGGCTGCCTATATTATAGGCGGCAAAGCCCGGAGTGACAGGATAGAATCCGAGCTGCGAGAATACAACGAACGATGTCATACCTCCGCCGTCTTCGTCTCCGGGAATTCCCATGAGGTCGGGGCGGAACCATGTGTCAAGCATCTGGCGTATGCGCTTCTGAGTCTTCCATGGCTTGCCTGCGTAGTTGTATAAATACGGCACGTGAAGCGAAGGCTCGTTTGCCATAGAGAACTGGCCTACGTTGCCAGTGTGGTCGGGCAACTGTGAGTAGAAATCATATTTGCCACGGCCGAGAGGTTCGGCGAAAGTACGGTCGAGATTGGCTGTGAATTTCTCGCGACCACCCATGAGCTCTATCAAATCAGATACATTGTGAGGAACATCCCAGCGATATACCCAACCGTTGTTTTCGCCATAATAGTCGCGGGCACCCATACCTCCCGACCAGCGGTAGTCGAAGGGCTCGATAAATTTACCGTCTTTATCTTTGGGGTGGAAAAACGATGTGGCGCGGTTGAAGAGATTGCGGTAGTTGGCGCTTGCTCGCAGAAAACGCTTTGCATCGTCTTCTTTTCCGAGGGCCTCGGCAATGCGCGACAGACACCACTCGTCGTATGCAGTGCCAAGCGTGACGGCTACCGGCTGTCGTTTTTCAAAGCGGCTCACATTGGGATTCGTCTCTTCCTCTCCATTGGCAAGAGCGGGAATGTAACCTTTGGTATGGTAGAACTCGTCGATGTCGTTGGCTGGAGCTGCCGACCATGGCATAAGTGTTTTCTCTTCGATTGCCTTGCGGCAGGCTTCATAGGCGCGGAGTGTGTCGATTGCAAGACCTTTGACCATTGCATCGGCTACCGATGCCACACCGTGGTTGGAATTCATGCGGCGCGAGTCGCCGGTAAGTTCGGGGAATGTAGGCATCCATCCGTTACCCATCTGGTCGGCCATTTCGAGGAACGAATGAAGAATCGCTTCCTCGCGGTCCTGATTGATAAGTATACGGAGGGGGTGTGCGGCACGATAAGTGTCCCAAATCCAGTCGTCGGTATAGAAGGGGATGCCATTGTCGGAATGAACCTGCCCGTCGAAAGCACTGAAATAGCGGCCGTCTTCACTCAGACAGATAGGGCGCTCGAAAGTACGGTAAAGAGATGTGTAGAAAGTCTCCTTGTCTTTGTCGTTGCCGTCTACAGCGATAGCGCCGAGCGCTTCGTCCCATGCTGCGCGACCTTTGTCGGCAACCGCCTTTACGTCGTAGCCTCGGATCTCGCGTTTGAGATTCTTTTTCGCCTGCTCTTCGCTTATCAGGGAGATACCGTAGCGCAGATTTACATCTTTTACCGAGGGCTTGAAGCGGAGTGTGTAGCATGAGCCAGAACTATCTTTGCCATACTCTTGCGAGGTCACTGCTTCGGGCTTCTGCTCAGTTTCGAGATAAAGATATATTTTTGTGTTGTTGCTCAACTTTTGCCAGCCCGACACCTGGTTGCCTTTGGCGCTAAGCTCACCATTGGGTGTACTTACGGTAACATAAGCATTGCCGTCGTTGAAATGCAGAGAGTAGACCGCCGACTGGTGCGATGGCGCATACTCTGCTTTTATAGTGTTGTCGTTAAGCTCAACCGAGTAATAATAAGGCTTGATTACTTCGTTGTCGTAATTGTACTGCGCAACAGGCCTTCTCGGAGCTCCACTCGTAGGAGATATATTGAATGCCGACCGTTCGCGATGGTGCGTCACAACTACGGGCAGACCGTTTACATACTCTGTAGTATAATCGGAGCGCTGGGGATACACTCGTAACATGCTGTTGGGCAGATGCACCGTTGGGAAGGTAGGCACCAGCAGATGGCTGATATTGCCTATGTACGGATTTACATAATCGACCGGGCTTTCTCCGGCATTGCAATACATGGAAGGCGGCGAAGTAAGCGTTATGCAGCCTGCAGTCAGTAAAGCAATAGCTTTGAGACTAATATTCATCGTTTAAATTACAGGTTTAGTTTTCAGTAGCAAAGATACTACTTTATATTCAAAAAACGGCTATACTGTATAAAAATAAGCCCGACATTCCTGTTTGACGAATGTCGGACTTTTAATAGTGTGATTATACTTTATTTTACAAAAACTTTGGTTGTCGTTGAACCTTGTCTGCTTACATAAACACCCGATTGAGGGTGATTTACACGGCGTCCGTGAAGGTCGTAATACTCGGTAGGCGCATCGGTATCGTCGACTGCAATGGTCTCAACTCCTGAATTATCCGATTTCTCACCAAAGACATCAAATGCATAGATGCGGTGGGTAGTTGTATTATACTCCTTACCGTCTTTTGTCACACGAGGGAGCTCAAGTTTCACATAGCGGGCCTTCACCGGGGCATCCAACACGTCTTCTTTTATGTTGATATCTTGGGTGTCAAAGCGTTCAACAACCGTTGTCCAGCACGTATTGGCATCTCCGGTAGGCAAAATTTTCGAAACAACAGGCTCTTCGGTCGCTACAGAAATTTTGTAGTGGTCTACATTCGGGTCCTGCGGCACCAAAGTCTTGCAATCGTACATTTTGAAGCTCGAGATGTCGTAGTTGTCTTCAAGGTCAATTACCACATACTTGATAGGGTCATTGTCTGCATTTGAAGCAAAACAGCACCATTTGTTTGGCGACTGGTCGTATATGCCGTTCAACAGATTATATCCGCCTTCTTTTGGATTTGTCTGGTCATACGATGTCAGTATCGTTTTTCCTATGCTTATATTTTTATCGACGCGCTCATAGGGACGGCTGTATTCACCGTAAATATCACAACCGTAGATACGCACGGCACCATCAGCTTTTCTGAAAGTGGCTCTCACAAACCTGCCTTCTACAGGTTCAAAATGCTCTTCTTTGAAATCCTGGTCGCCTACATCCGTTTTGTGCAGCACTTCTGTCCAGTTAATACCGTCCGGGCTTATTTCGAGCCAGTACTCGGGCGTATTCTTTGAGTTTTCGTGTCCTATGACATCATCAAATGCAAAACCATCGAATTTATAATAATCGAAAAATTCCCAGATTAACCATGGTGTCTCGTGCTGATTGTCGCACCATTTTTTACCGGGATAGGCAAAGCGGAGATTGAGAAATTCGACGCTTTCGTCATCGCCTACCTGACCGCTTTTGTCAATTATACGGCAACGAACTTTGCCGGTCAGGTCGTGAGGAACTGCATTGAGATTTTTAGGAGATGGCTTTTCAGTTTCATATTCACCTTCCACAGGGTCGCCATAAGCCTCTGTATCTGCCGGGTCGTAGACCGCCACACCTACCATAGAGTCGGCACATCCGTAGTAGAGATACCATTTGTCATTGTTGAATACAAGTCCTTCAACAAATACAGTGCCATCTTTATACTGACCGCTCTTCTCCGCATCTTCCATCGGACGGAAGAATGCATTGTCGAGACGACCGATGACTGTGGCCGGGTCGTTGATGTCAAAGAGAACCTGTCCGGCGGCATATGTCGATGGAGGATAATTGAAATCGGAGTTGTAGTCCGATTTATTTTTGCCGTTATAAAGAAGTAGAATGCCTTTGTCGGTAATGACAGCAGGCGGACCGCACTCTGTGAGCTGGCTATCGAAGTGGAATGGGCGCGGCACTATCAGACGTATGAGCTCTTTATCGCCGTTTACATATGGAGTCCACGAAATGAGGTCGTCGGATGTAGCCAAAAATACTGCATCTTCACCCCAGTACATAAGATATTTTTCTTCACCCTTGAAGTTGACTTTTACAGCGAGCTGTCTGCCTTCGACAACTTTTGTAACAATTGAACCACTCTTGCATGCGAGGTCTTTGAACTTGCCTTCATAGGCAGAGAGGAAGGCAGGGCCGCGGCTTTCCCATTTCAAAAGGTCTTCCGATGTAGCTATAGCCAAACGGGGAATGCCATCTTTTCCACGGCTCCACGCTGTGTAAGTCATCACATAGATAGTCTTTCCATCAACTTTGGCAGCTACTACACGAGGGTCTTCGCAACCTCCGTTCCATTCATATCTCTTGGAGATTTCGGTATCAGTAGGATAAAATACGGGGTCTGTAAGACGGGACTTTACTGTGATTCCATCCTCATCCATTTCGGCCAGACCAATACGCGATGTGCGGCCTCCGATGCCGGCATTAGGGTCGTCTTCGGCGCGGTACAGCACATAAATTTTGCCATCTTTTACAACTGCTGCCGGATTGAATGTGTCTGCGAACTCCCATTTGACATTTTGGTTGGTCATCGGGCACAAGAACGACGATGATTCGAGTGGCGTGATAATAGGATTTACGCCTGCCGGACGTTTAAATCCGCCAAAAGCCCAGTCGGGCAAGGGGTTGTCGCTTGTCTGAGCCGAGGCTGTCAAAGCGAACCCTATACAAAGGGTACCCAGAAAAGGAAAGATTTTCATAAGATTCACAGTCTTAAATTAAAGGTATACTGGCAATAATCATTGCCGTTTTATAATTTAACACAAGCTCCCTTTGGTTCAGGAGAGCTTGTGTTTTATGAGTGTAGTTCTGGCAATCAGATGCCCAGATCTTTCTTTATGGTCTCAATCTTGACGGCGGCAGCTTCATTGCAGCGTGCATAGTCATCGAGAGATTTCATCTTGTCGTGTACTTCGATGTAGAATTTGATTTTGGGCTCGGTCCCAGACGGACGGATAGATACTTTCGTGCCGTCAGCCGTGAAGTACTGGAGCACATTCGATGTTGTGGGAAAATCCATCTTCGACAGCTTGCCGGTGGCTACGTCGGTGCAGTTGAGGTCGGAGTAGTCCTTTATTGTAACCACAGGGCTGCCTGCTATTTCTTTGGGCGGATTCTCGCGGAAAGTCTTCATCATGGCAACGATTTCTTCGGCACCGCTCTTACCTGGACGAACAACAGAAATGCCTACTTCGTGGCTGTAGCCGTTTTTAAGATAGATTTCCTGAAGCATCTTGTTGAAATCGAGACCGCGGTCTTTTGCCCAGGCACAGATTTCGGCCATAAGCGAAATGGCGCTCACCGAGTCTTTGTCGCGGCAGAAGTCTTCTGCCAGAAAGCCATACGACTCCTCGCCACCACCGAGATAGCGGCTTGTTCCTTCGAGGTCACGGATTACCGAGGCAATCCACTTGAACCCGGTATAGCAGTCATACATCTTGATGTTCTGGTTGTCGGCAATTGCCTTTATTGTCTCAGTGGTAACGATAGTTTTAACGATAAACTCGTTTCCTTTGAGATTGCCAAGCTCACGGTTGCGCAGCATGATGTAGTTGAGCAGGATCATCACAATCTGGTTGCCGTTGACAAGTTGGTATTCGCCGTTGTTGTCGCGGATAACACAGCCGATACGGTCGGCATCAGGGTCGGAGGCCACAACAAGGTCAGCGCCTACCTCTTTGGCTTTAGCGATTGCCATGGCCATTGCTTCGGGGTTTTCAGGATTCGGCGAAGCTACCGTCGAGAAGTTGCCGTCGGGAATATCCTGTTCCGGAACATGTATGATGTTTGTGAAACCGTAATTCTTAAGCGAAGCCGGTATCATTTTCACGCCGGTGCCGTGGATAGGTGTGTAAACAATCTTAAGGTCGGAATGACGCTTGATTACTTCGGGGTCTAACGACAGTCCCTTGATTGCGGCAAGGAATTTGTTATCCATTTCTTCTCCGATGAGTTCGATGTTCTCGGGCTTGCCGGTCATCTTGATGTCCTTCGGGCCATGGATACGGTTTACATGGGCAATGATATTTACATCGTGCGGAGCGATTATCTGAGCACCGTCGCTCCAGTATGCCTTGTAGCCGTTATATTCCTTGGGGTTGTGCGATGCGGTGATGTTTACACCGCTCTGGCAGCCGAGTTCGCGGATTGCGAACGAGAGTTCGGGTGTCGGACGGAAGTTGTCGAAGAGGTATACATGGATATCATTGGCCGAGAATACGTCGGCAACTACTTCGGCGAACTTACGTGAGTTGTTGCGCACGTCGTGGCATACAGCCACACTTATCTGCGGCAGGTCTCTGAAGCATTCGTGAAGGTAATTCGCGAGGCCCTGTGTGGCTGCTGCGACTGTATATATATTCATGCGGTTTGAGCCTGCTCCCATTATGCCACGGAGGCCGCCGGTTCCGAATTCGAGGTCTTTGTAGAAAGATTCGATAAGGTCTGTCTTGTCGGCAGATTCAAGCATGCGGCGTACTTCTGCCTGGGTCTCGGCATCGTAGCCGTCTGTCAGCCATGCCTGGGCTTTGGCTGTCACTTGCTCTATGAGTTCTTTGTTAGTATCCATTTTTCAGGGTAGTTAATATGTTAGGTATGTATTTCGTTGTTGGCAAATTTAGGAATTTGCTTTAAGATATACAAATATTTATGCATCATTGTTTAGGAGGTAAACTTACTGTGCCGTCGGGTGCAATAACGACCATCCGCTCTTTGTAGAGATGCCCGATTGCCTTCTTAAAATCTTTTTTTGAGCAATGAAAAGCCATATCGATTATATCGGGTGACATTTTTTCGCTTATAGGAGCGGCATTCTCTTTGGAGAGGTGATTCATTATGCGCTCAGCCACATCCGACTGCCTTACAACTGCTTTTTCGTTGACTGTGAGGTCTATTTTGCCGTCATCGCGCACCTGTTTCACATAAGCAGTGACCATCTCTTCTATTTCGATAGCACGATAAAGCTCATTTGAGTAAATCATGCCCTTGTGCAGATTGTCGACTATCACTTTATAGCCAATATCGGTGTGTTCGACAACCAGAGCCTGCACGCGGTCGCCAAGCTTATAGTCGGGAAATACATTTCCGAGATATTTGTCGGTTTTGGTTGTTGCCACTATTCGGCCCGTAGCCTTGTCGACATATATATATACGAGGTATATCCCTCCGCGGCGCATGCGCATACGCTGCTCACCATAGGGCACAAGCAGGTCTTTGGGCAGTCCCCAGTCGAGAAATGCGCCCGTATCGTTGACTGCATTCACCGAAAGGAATGCGAATTCGCCCACCGTAGCATACGGACGCTCAGTGGTTGCAATCGGACGGTCTTCAGAGTCTTTGTACACAAAGACTTCAAGAGAATCTCCAACTTGCATGTTTTCGGGCAGATAACGACCCGGAATAAGGACTTCAGTGTCTTCTCCAGGCACTGACAGATAAGCGCCGAAATCTACAATACGGCGTATCTCTAAGGTCTGATATTTTCCTAATTCAATCATTTGTTTTTTGTTTCAATATGCAAAGTAACATGTTTTATTTGATTTGGCAATCAAAAATCAGTAAATTTGCAATAATAATA
>RYWL01000028.1 GCA_003979155.1 Muribaculaceae bacterium | reverse complement strand
CACTTAAAAAGACAGATTCCGGATGCCACCCCACATACTGAGGCCCGGCACCCGGAAAGATAAACAATTATTTCAGATAATCAAGGATATTGCTGGTGAGTTTCTCCACATTGTGCTGATAAGGATTGGCACCGGAGTTCTGGTTCCATTCATAAGCGGCCAGACCGTTGGCAATGCAACGACCGTGTTGAGCGTTGGCATAGAACTCTACAAGACCGGCAACGCAGTGGTCGCGGACGTGCCCCCATGTGGCGAGGACGAGAGAGCCGGTTGTAGCCTCAAAGTTTGCTATTACGTCGGGATAGTTGCCGCGGCCGTAGAGGTTGCAGTCCCATATGCAGTTGTGGTCTTCTCGCTGGCCCGGACCGATAAGCGGCAGTGCATTGTAGCCATATCCGTTGGGGTCTTCGAACGTGAGGCCATTGTAAACGGCATGTGTTGTGCGATCATAGAAACCCTGGTCGGAGCCATTGCGGAAATCCCATCCGAGATATGCATTGATAACCCATACATCGGTGCCTGTGCCGCCTTCACCATTGCCGTAAACACCGGGAGCCATATTGTCGGGTACGAATCCCAACGGCACTGTGAGCTGCGTGGCCATATTCGACAGATAAAGGTTGCCGCCATTGGCCGTATAAGCCTTGAGGGCTGCGATAGAGGCATCTCCCGAAACTTCAGAGGGAAGATTCTGCCATCCAAGCGGCAAGCCTACGCGGTCAATTTCAATCCAGACAACAGGATAGAGGTCGACGTCGAGGTCGGCAAGCTGTGCCGGGGCGACGAACTCTGCATTTTCCTGAGAGGCAAACCATTCGGCAGCGGCGCGTTCGTCGTCGTCGGGCAGATTCTGCCACTTGTCTGCAAGAAGCAGATAAGCGATTTTCGGCGCGATATACGGAACTTTGACTTGAGTGGTGGCTGCTGTCGAGGTATAATACTCGTCGTAAATCAACTCCACGCTATAGGTGAGCTGCACATCCATCGGCTGAGCCTTAAGCTCGTATGATGTAGTGCCGGCCGGGAGCTCGATTGCAGCTCCTGCATCGCCATTGCGTATGATACGCACGCCAGTGATATCGGCGCCGGTAGGATTAGTCCACTTAAGTGTCACCGTGCGGCCCGAGACTGCCGCTGTAAGGTTGCTCACACCGGTGAGAGTCTCCACGGGCAAAACAGCCGTAGCTGTCACACCTTCCGACACATATTTGTTGTCGTAGCACACCTTAACCGTGAAGAGACCTTCCTCACCCATTGGCTGACCCTTTACTACATACGATGTAGCGTTGGCCGGAAGTTCTATGGGGTTTGAATTATCAGCGTTTTTGATAAAACGCAAGCCGGTGATACCTTCGCTCGAGGGGAGCTGCCATGTAACATTGATATTGTGGCCTTCTACCTCAGCCTTAAGGTTGCTCACCACGGGCAGCTCAGGCAGTGCTTCATAGCCAGTGGGCTCGAAGTCGGAGCATGAGCCGAGTGTCAGCCCGATAGAGAGAGCGACGGCCCCGAAAGCATATTTGATTATATTTTTCATTTCGTTAGATTTTTGCTTTGACAAATGTCTGTTTTACAGGCTTATTTATAGAGGTCGCCTGCATTATCCTTCTGATTGAGAGGAATGGGGAAGTAGAGCTCGTCGGCCGACAGAGAAGCCGAAGAGTAATAGGGTTGATATGCAACTTCGAACTGATAGTATTTATTCACTACGTCGACAGCAGTGCCCCAGCGAAGGAGGTCGAACCAACGCAGACCTTCCATTGCCAGCTCTACGCGGCGCTCGTGGCGCACGGCACGGCGTGCATAGTCCTGATTCCATGCTGTTGCCGAGTACTGGCCTACAGCGTAGTTGGCTACCATCGGGTCGCAGTCGCGCGGGCTATACGATGCATCGACCGACCTGGCGGCTTTGGCGCGCACTTGGTTTATAAGGTCGCGAGCGATGTCAAGGTCTTTGTTGAGCTCGATGAGAGCTTCGGCTTTCATGAGCAGCACATCGGCATAGCGCACGATGATATAGTTGAGCGATGAAGCACCCCAGGGCACGATACCGACTTTAACATAAGGCGAATCAGGCGAGGGATAAGGCTTTTTGCACGAGTACTGGCCGTAGAGTTCGAGATTGCGACACCATTTCTCGTTGTACTGATACGAGCGCCAGGGCATGCCGATACGGCCGAGGGTGAAATCGAGACGGGGGTCTACGTTGCCGTTATAATCGGCCGATGTCACACTTTCGGAGTTCTGTGTGCCGTCGAGGAATGGAAGACCGTTTTCGTCGGTACGGAAAGCGTTCACGAGGTCCTGCGAAGCAAGATAGAAGTCGTCGCCGTTGCCGTAAAGGTTGCCTTCCGACCATGTGCAGTTGAGACAGTTGTTGAAGTTAAACTGATCGGGAGAGTTTGCCGACGAGAACTGCACAGCCATTACAGACTCGTACATGTTGTTGAACTCCGGATTCGACATATCCAGGAAGTTGTTATAAAGATGGTATTTGTCGGAGTCGATTACATAGCCGGCATATTCCGATGCTTCGGCCCACTCAGAGAGGAAGAGGTCGACGCGAGCCAGAACTGCAGCTGCTACATATTTGTTGAAACGTCCGACCTGGGCCTGGGTTTCGGGCAGAGCATGGTATGCGTCCTTGAGGTCTTTGCGGATGAAGGAGGCAATTTGGTCGCGTGTATATTCGTCGGCACGGCACTCCGAGGGGTTTGCGACGGTCTCGTCGAAATAGGGGAATTTCTCGAAGAGACGGAGCATGTCGAAGTAATAATATGCGCGGAGCGTTTTCATTTCGGCGACAAACGATTCTTTTGTTTCATCCGAGAGGCTTCCGGCCGACAGGATAGCCTTAATGGCCGTATTGCAACGCGAAATCGAGAAATAGTTGTTGCGCCATTTGAAGTTGATTACATCATTGTCGCTCTGCACGTTGCCGATTTCGAGCTGGTGCATGTAGGCTTCCATTGTCACGCCGTCGCCACCTTTGAGAGCGTCGTCGGAGCGGAGGTCGATTACCCAGTTGTTGATAGGGCCGGCAAACGACTCGTTGTTTCCGAAGTAGTGGCACAGCATAGTGGCATATGCCGAGGTCATCAGGTCTAAGGCTTCAGACTCGCCTATCTGCTCGGCTGTGAACACGCCCTGAGGTTTTGTGTCGAGCAGGTCGTCGCACGATGCAGCACCTATAGCGACAGCCAGAGCGGCCGCACCGCAGAGTGTCTTGTTTATGATTGTCCTTATGGTTTTCATGTTTTCTGTATTGTAAGGATTTGATTAGAACTGAATATTTACGCCCAGAGTGAAAGTGCGGGGACGCGGATATGCGCCGTTGTCGGTAAGCGAGCCGTAGATGCCGGGGAGTATTTCGGGGTCGAGACCCGAATAACCTGAGATTGTAAACACGTTTTCTACCTGGCCGAATACATTGACGTCGGTTGCTCCGATAGACTTGGTTACTGTCTGGGGAAGAATATAAGAGAGCTTGAGATATTTCATCTTGATGTACGAGCCGTTCTCAACATAGTAGCTCGAGAAGCGTGCCTCGTTGTTGTTGTCGGTAAGCGAGAGTGCCGGAATATCGCTGCCCGTATTCTCGGGTGTCCATGCATTGAGCACTTCAACGCTGCGGTTAGTGGTGAGGTTGCCGTAGCTCATGGAGTAGAGCTGACGCTTCATATGGTTGATTACATCCTGACCGAAGTCGCCGGCGAAGAACATATCGAGAGTCAACGACTTGTATGTGAATGCGAGGTTGAGACCGAGAGATACTTCGGGGTTGGGATTACCGATTATGCAGCGGTCGTTATCGTCAATCACTCCGTTTCCGTCAAGGTCGCGGTAGATGAGTCTACCGGGTGCCGCACCCTGCTGTGTGGCATGGTTGGCCACCTGAGCTTCATTCTGGAAAAGGCCGTCGCATACATAGCCGTAGTAAACACCCATAGCCTCGCCGGGAATGAGACGCACTTCATTGCCGATGAATTTCTCTGTTGAGTTAAGGCGGACGAGTTTGTTTTTATACTGCGAGATATTGAACGAACCGTTCCACGAGAAATCGCCGTAGCGCGGGCTGTTGTATCCGAGCGATACTTCCCAGCCTGTATTTTTCATTTCGCCTGTATTGAGCCAGATTGACGCGTTTTCGCCTGCCACGTCGAGGGCCTGCGGAATGGTAAGCATATCGGTGGTCCGCTTGATGTAGTAGTCGGCGGTAAGATTGAAAGCACCGTTGAGGAATTGAATGTCGGCACCGATATTGTGCTGTGTTGTTGTCTCCCATTTAAGGTCGGGATTTCCCGAAGCGGAAAGTGTTATGCCGGGAGTAGTCTGCGAATTTGTGCCGCTTATATCATAAGCGCCGTTGCCGGTGTTGTAGATATAAGTAGAGTATGTAGGATACAGGGCAGGTATGTTGGCATTACCGTTCTGACCCCACGAGTAGCGGATTTTAAGGTCGTTGAAAACGGAGTTGCCTGTCCAGAATGCCTCGGCCGACGGACGCCATGCCAGTGATACTGCCGGGAATATGCCTGCGCGGTTGCCTTTGGCGAAACGCGAGTTTTCGTCGCGACGGATAGTGAACGATGCCAGATATCTGTCGGCATAATTATAGTCGATTTTGCCGAAGAGCGAGAACACGCTCCACTGAGTCTTTCCGCCGCCGTTGTTGCGGGTACCCGAGCCCGAGCCTACCTGCATGAAGTCGCTGTCTTCAAACATATAGTCTTCGCGCGAAGCCGAGAGGTCTTTGAATGTATATCCGATAGCTTCCGTACCCAAGAGAGCTGTGAGGTGGTGCACATCGGCAAAAGTCTTGTTGTAGTTGGCGGTGTTGGTCCATGTCCATGTGTCGCCCTGACCGTATACCGAGCTCATGCTGTTTACATCGCCGGGGTTAACACGGCGACCCAGTGTGTTGTTGAAATACTGGCTGTGCTCTATACCTATATTTGTCTTGAGCGAAAGGCCGTCGATTGGCTTGACTTCAAGATAAGCGTTGCCGAGAATACGCCAGTTGTTCAAGTCGTTGTCCTGTGCATTTTTTATAAGCTGAACAGGGTTGGCGAGGTCGGAACCTATGAGCTCGAGCGGACGGGTCCAGTCGCCATTTAGACCATAGACCGGAAGTGCGGGGTGCTGGCTCATGGCTGTGAAGGGAATACCGCGGTCGCCTGCAACGTCTACACCACGGTTTTTCCAGTTGGCAATAACGAGGTTTTCGCCGACCGAAACATATTTGTTGATGTCGTAACGAGAGTTGATACGTGCTGAATATCGACGGTAGAACGACGATATGATGTTACCGGTCTGATTAAGATAGTTGAGAGAGAAGAGAACGCTGCTTTTTTCAGTGTTGTTGGCAACCGACGCAGTAAGATTGTTTGTCCACGCTGTGCGATACACCTGATCTTGCCAATCGGTATCTGTTGTGGGATAATTGCTGTTGCCGTTTACATATTTTACGAGTTCGGGAGTATCGCCGTTGCCATAGAGAGGAATCGAGGGAGCCATTCCTGCGTTTCTCGAGGCAATCCAGTAGGCCTGGCCCCACTGCTCGGCGTTGAGCATTTCGTAGCGCTTGGCAATTGTCTGTGCGCTCAGGGCATAGTTCACATTTACCGAGAGACGGTCGCCTTTGCCGTGCTTTGTGGTGATGATTACTACACCGTTTGCAGCACGCGAGCCATAGATCGAAGCCGAAGCGGCATCTTTAAGCACCTGCATACTCTCTATATCGCCGGGATTGATAATGTTGATATTGTCTGTAGGTACACCGTCAATCACATAGAGAGGGTCGTTGCTCGAGTTGGCTGTCGACATACCGCGTACGCGTATCGAACCGGTACCGCCGGGAGCTGCATCGGGCACTACGTTCACACCCGGGAGCTTGCCTGCCATTGAACTCATTATATTACCGGAGTTTTCGCTGAGTGGGTCTTTCAGGTCCATTACCGAAACAGCGCCGGTAAGGTCGGCCTTACGCATGGTCTGATAACCGACAACCACAACTTCGTCGAGGAGAGCCGAGTTTTCGTCGAGATAGATTGTCATCTGAGGTTCGGCTTTTAGCTCCTTAGTATTAAATCCGATATAAGAGATTTTAAGCAGTGAGCCTTCGGGAACTTTCAGTTCGAAGTTGCCGTCGATATCGGTGACAGCTCCTGCTTTGTTTTCCTCGCACAACACCGACGCGCCTATAAGCGGCTCATTGTCTTCTTTCGAAAGCACCGTTCCTTTCACGGTAATGTTCTGCGCTTGAACAACCGCCGCTGTTATGAACAGCAGGATTGCAATGAGAATTGCTTTTTTCATGTTATTACAGGTTAATAAAGTTTGTTTCTGGCACAAAATTAGCCTGAGGTATGGTATACGATATATAATGAATGTTGCGGCAGGTATTAAAAATAGAGCAATGCACGCTTTTTGATAAAAAATGCACAATTTTTCATAAGATTACTCCTTAAACAATATCAATAAGGCACTGCCACGATATTACTCGATTGACAGTGCCTTATATGCATCTACCCATGTGCTCTTATATTATCGCGACATCTTGCTGCGGACTTCCGAAGGAGTCTCGCCGTAGGCATCACGGTAGCATTTTGTGAAATATGCCGGAGTTGAGAAGCCTGTATCGTAAGCGATTTCGCTTATCGTTTTGTCGGTAGTCAGCAGCAGCGTGCGGCCCTGCTGCAGTCGCAGACGGCGCATAAGCTCAACAGGAGCGTAGTTGGTGAGCGCCTTTATTTTGCGGTAGAACTGCGAGCGCTCAAGCCCCATGTGCGACGCTATTTTATCGACGCTGAGGTCGGAATTACTAATTTCGGCCTTGAAAACCGCAAGGAATCGCTTGTAGAAATCGTCGTCGATATCTCCTGTAGGAATATCTTTTTTCTCGGGCTGCGGAGCTTTGCTTTCGGCGGGCGCAGGCATGAGACTCGACTGCCACAACTCCTTGATACGCTTACGGTTGTCGATAAGACTCGTACACTTCGCCCGGAGCACGGCGCTATTGAATGGCTTCGATATGTAACCGTCGGCACCGCTGTCGTAGCCCTGCACGCGCTGCTCGTCCATGGTGCATGCGGTGAGCATAAGCACGGGGATGTGCGAAGTGGTGACTTCATTTTTGATGCGCCGGCAGCACTCGAGGCCGTCCATCACGGGCATCATCACATCGCAGATAATAAGGTCGGGCACATAGCGTGCCGACAGCCGAAGGCCTTCTTTGCCGTTCGATGCCGTTATTATATTGTATGTGTCGGCAAGGAGCTCCGACACGAGTTTCTGAATATCTCTGTTGTCATCGATTATGAGCAGCAAAGGCTTGTCGCTGTCGACCATAAGACTGGTGTCGATTGTGTCGAGCTCGGCTGTAACTTCTTTGCCGCCAATGTTTTTTTGAGCTTCAGTGACTTCGCCGGCCACATGTTTCACCGGCAAGGTGACTGTAAAGACAGAGCCTTTTTTCAATGTACTCTCCACTGCTATGGTGCCGCCGTGCAACTCAACAAAAGCTTTGGCAAGCGACAGCCCGATTCCTGAGCCATTGGGATGAATGCGGTCGACTTGATAGAAACGGTCGAAAATATTACCCAAATCGCGCTCGCTGATGCCTTCGCCTACATCTGCCACGCTGAATGTGAGCACCTTACCGTCGCTCCCATATGAAACGGTTATCGAGCCATTGTCGGGCGTGTATTTGAAAGCATTGGAGAGAATATTGAAGAACACTCGCTCAATTTTTTCCGTGTCAAGCGCCACAGGCAACTGCTCATCGGCATCCGACGACACCAGCGTGAGTTTTATGTCGCGTTTGCGTGCTATGGTATAGAACGACTCCATCCAGTCGCGCACCGACTTGGCAAAATCAATCTCCGTAAGCTTGAGATTCAATTTGCCGTTTTCATATTTGCGAAAATCAAGTATCTGGTTGATAAGACGTTGAAGAATCTTCGTGTTTTTATCGGCGATTCTTATAAGAGTTTGCTGCTGCGGAGTGAGGTTTTTAGCCGCTGCAAGCTGCGCCACGGGTTCGGCGATGAGTGTGAGCGGCGTGCGGAGGTCGTGCGACACGTTGGTGAAGAACATAAGCTTCGACTGTGTGGCATCTTAGAGCTGCTCGTTGAGAAGTTTCTGCTTGTCGCGCTCTTCCTGTAGCAGGTGATTCTGTGCCAGCAATTCTTCCTGGTGACGTGTACGCTGCCAGTAGGCTCTCAGAAGCAGGAAGCCCACACCGAAAAGCAATATTATAATTGCCACGCTGGCATAGAATAGCGACGTCTGCGACGAATGCTGGGCCCAGTAGTCGTCAATCCGGTTCTTGAGAATCTGCATCTTGCCGGTTTCTTCCTTAAGAGTCTCGTTCATAAGGAGAAGTATGTCGGCATTGCTGAGGTCGACGGGCGACGACAGTGGCAAAAGGGTCTCTCGCTCATAGGGCCGGTTCTTAAGAATTGCCAAAGCCGTGCGAATAACCCTGTTGCCTTCGGTAGGATAAAGGAATGTCGCGTCGATTACACTGTCGGCAACGGCACGGATACCTATTTCGGGAGCGGCGTCGATGCCTATGATTTTAATTTCATCTCTGCCGAGCCGCCGGGCGACTTCCGAGGCACCGATTGCCATGCGGTCGTTGTGGGCATATATCAAATCGACATCGTCATAAATCTTAAGCAAAGAATCGACAACCAACTCGGCATCTTCCTGTCTCCAGTCGGCAGCGACACTTGCCAGCACCGTTCCGCCATGCGCCTCAAACTCTTTCACAAAGCCCTCGTGCCTGTCTTCGGCCGGCGTTGAACCTCTTAACCCGAAGATTTCTATTGCTTTGGCACCCTTATCGAGCAAATGGAGGGCGTAGTGTGCTGCCGACCCGCCCAGCGCCACATCGTTTGCGCCAATTCGTGCCGTGTAAGTGTCGCCGTTGATATTTCGGTCAAAGATTACAACCGGCATGCCGCTTTCGTACACCTCTTTGATTATTGGCGTAAGTGCAGCGGCTTCGTTAGGCGAAACAATCAATATGTCGAAGCCATTGTCGACAAAATACCGGATATCCCTGATTTGTTTTTCACTGCTGTCGTCGGCCGAACGAATCTCCACAACGGCATCTTCGTGAAACATGATTTCACGGTTAATCTCGTCGTTCATCTTGTTTCGCCAGTCGTCCTGACTACACTGCGACACACCGATTTTATATATCTTGCTTTCTACACAACCGCACAAAGGCAACAATACTGCAAGCAAGAATATGTAGAATGTTTTCCTAAGCATCGCTCATTATTATTTAAGGCATTGCAAAGATAAACAATAAAATCATAAAAACAGTGCATAAGCTATTAAAATCATTGCTATACAACATATTTGATACTCTATGCACGTTTTTTTATACATCTTTGTCTTGTTAATATTTAGCTTTGCACCTGAAACGACGAACCCTCAAAAAAAACCAAATAACATGAATCTAATACAACTTGGAATTGGAGCTTCTGTAATGCTCGGGGCACTGATAGCCCCGCAAGGAGCAATGGCCTCGGATGGCATCAAGGTAGAGCACCTCGGAAGCAACAACACTCTCATACGCATCACAGGCGACAGCCGATATATAATGCTCCCCGTTCAGGAGTCGAACGACGATGCAGGCATAAGCATCATTGTCGACGGAAATATCGACAGGAATATAAATGTGAGGCTTGCAAAGAGCAAGGTCGACTACTATGTGCCTTTAGACTTAAGCAAATATAAAGGTCACGATGTGGTGATGAATGTAGTCACCGTTCAAAACCGCTCTAACATTCGCGAAGCCAAGGACGATGTGTGCTGGAACGACATGTATCTCTCCGAGAACTTCGACACGACAAACCGCGAAAAATACCGTCCTGCATTTCACCACACGCCTCTCTACGGCTGGATGAACGACCCAAACGGCATGTTCTATAAAGACGGTGTCTGGCACCTATATTACCAGTGGAACCCCTTCGGCTCCAAATGGCAGAACATGACATGGGGACACTCACACTCCAAAGACCTCGTCACATGGGAGCACGAACAGGCAGCAATCGAGCCTAACGGTCTCGGAACAGTTTTCAGCGGCAGTTCGACCATCGACACCGAAAATACAGCCGGCTTTGGTAAAGATGCCGTGATTGCCCTATACACTTCGGCCGGCGTGAGCCAGACACAGAGCCTCGCCCACAGCTCGGACAATGGACAGACCTTCGAAATCTATCCCGGAAACCCCGTTATCACTCTCGACAGCGAAGCCCGCGACCCGAATATGTTCTGGGATGCCGAAAACAAACAATGGGTGCTTACGCTCGCTCATGCGCTCGACCGTGAAATGCTATTCTTCACTTCGCCCGACCTTAAAGAATGGAATCTCCAGAGCTCATTCGGCAAAGGCATCGGCGCACAGGGCGGAGTATGGGAATGCCCCGACCTGTTCAAACTCACAGTAGACGGCACCGGTCAGGAAAAATGGGTTTTGCTCTGCAACATAAATCCCGGCGGCCCATTTGGCGGCAGCGCAACACAGTATTTTATCGGAGATTTCGACGGAAAGACTTTCAAGGCCGATACCGACAACTCCGGCAAGATTCCCACCAAATGGATGGACTTCGGCAAAGACAACTACGCCACTGTGAGCTGGAGCGACGCCCCCGACAACCGCCGCACTCTTATTGGCTGGATGAGCAACTGGCAGTATGCCGCCGAGGTGCCCACCATACAATACCGAAGCGCAAACACTCTGCCTCGCGAAGCAGGCCTCTTCGTAGCTCCCGACGGACAGATTTACATGTCGTCGGCACCCTCGCCCGAACTGACAGCCATGCGCAACAAAGCGCTTGTAAGCAACAAGAGCTTCTCGGCCGGCAAAAAGCCACGCAACTTCACTCTGCCTGCTGCAAACAGCGGAATCTGCGAAATAGCTCTCGAAATCGAAGGCAAAAAGGCCGAGGCGGTGAATCTCGTCTTGTCGAACAAAGCCGGCGAGAGCGTTGCAATGAAATATGATATCAAGGCCCATACACTTTCTTTCGACCGATGCAAAAGCGGCATAGTGGATTTCAGCCAGGATTTCCCGGCAGTTACCGTGACTCCGACTTTTGAAAACGACAATAAAATCGCGTTGAGAATATTTATCGACAAGTCGAGCGTCGAAGTCTTCGGCAACGACGGCAAATTTGTGATGACAAACCTCGTCTTCCCCACAAGTCCCTATACCACTCTGTCCGTATCGGCCGACGGCGGCAGCGCCCGAATCGGCAACCTCAGCATTTTCCCGATAAAAGTAAAATAACCGACATACACGACAACAATGGCTAACACACAATCACTCGTCACAAACCGCAAATCATTTGTGCTCCAGTTTATTCCTGTGATGCTTTGCTTCTTTGCAATGGGTTTTGTAGACCTCGTAGGCACTGCATCGAACTATGTTCAGAAAGATTTAGGCCTCAGCGACACCCAGGCCAATCTCTTCCCCTCGCTCGTATTCTTCTGGTTCCTGATTTTCTCAGTGCCTACCGGCATGCTTATGAACCGCATAGGCCGCAAGAAAACGGTTCTCATAAGTCTTGTAATCACAGCCGCCTCGCTGTTCATACCCGTCTTCGGCGACAGCTACACTATAATGCTTGTTTCATTCTCCCTCCTCGGCATCGGCAACGCCATAATGCAGACTTCGCTGAACCCGCTCGTATCCAACCTTATCAGCGGCGACAAACTCGCCTCTACCCTCACCTTCGGCCAGTTTGTAAAGGCAATAGCATCGTTCCTCGCGCCTATACTGGCAGCATGGGGCGCAACAACGGTGTTCCCCACCTTCGGTCTCGGCTGGAGAGCACTCTTTATAATCTATGCCGTAATCAGCCTCCTCTCGATATCGCTGCTTGCCGCCACTCCCATTGAGGAAGAGCGTCCCGACAAAGCTTCGGGCATAGGCGAATGCCTCCGACTCCTCGGCCGCCCCTTCATTTTCCTGTGCTTTATAGGCATTATGTGCCACGTGGGCATCGATGTGGGCACAAACACCACCGCCCCCAAAATCATTATGGAGCGTCTCGGTCTGCCCCTCGAAGAAGCCGGCTTTGCAACCAGCATCTACTTCATCTTCCGCACACTCGGCTGCTTCCTCGGCGCGTTCCTTCTGCGTGTCGTATCGCCAAAACTATTTTTTGCCATAAGCGTGCTCATGATGCTTGCAGGCATGGTTCTGCTTTATGCAGGAGCATCTCTCATGCCTCTCTACGTGGGCATCGGCCTCATAGGCTTCGGCAACTCCAACATATTCTCTGTCGTATTCTCGCAGGCACTCGTTTATACCCCCAATGAGAAAAACGAAGTATCGGGCCTTATGATTATGGGCCTCTTCGGCGGCACAATCTTCCCGCTGGCAATGGGCTACGCCTCCGACGCTGTCGGCCAGGCAGGTGCCGTGGCAGTAATGACTGTAGGTGTAATATACCTCATGTATTACACTCTTAAAATCAAAAAAATATAAAAACCTCAAATCATACTCAAGCAATATGAAAGACGTAGTAGTAGGCATGGGCGAAGCCCTCTGGGATGTGCTTCCCGAAGGTAAAAAAATTGGCGGAGCTCCCGCAAACTTCGCATATCACGTGTCGCAGTTTGGCCTCCCGGGAATAGTGGTGAGCGCTATTGGCGCCGATGCTCTCGGAAAGGAAATCATCGACAACTTTACTTCAAAGGGACTGAACCAGCTCATCGCCGAAGTGCCATATCCTACCGGTACCGTACAGGTGGAAATCGACCCCGCCGGCGTTCCGCAATACGACATCAAAGAAAATGTTGCATGGGACAACATTCCCTTCACACCCGAACTCGAAGCTCTTGCCGCCAAGACTAAAGCCGTATGCTTCGGCTCGCTCGCACAGCGCAATGTGGTTTCGCGCCAGACAATAAACCGCTTCCTCGACTCAATACCCGCCGACAATGACCCTATCGTGGTGTTTGACGTGAACCTCCGTCAGGGATTCTATACCAAAGAAATCCTCTGCGACTCCATGAAGCGCTGCAACATTCTAAAAATCAACGACGAAGAACTTGTCACCGTAAGCCGCATGTTCGGCTACCCTGGCATTGACCTTCAGGACAAATGCTGGATTCTCCTCGGCAAGTACAATCTCAAAATGCTCATCCTCACCTGCGGTGTCAACGGCAGCTATGTATTCACCCCCGGACAGGTATCTTTCCAGCCTACACCCAAAGTAGAAGTGGCCGATACAGTCGGCGCCGGCGACAGCTTCACTGCAGCATTCATATCTTCGATTCTCAAAGGCAAGAGCGTGCCCGAAGCCCATTCATGCGCTGTGCGCACTTCGGCATTTGTATGCACTCACAAAGGTGCAATGCCTATTCTTCCAAAAGAAATTACCGAGTAAGGTATTTTCAATAGGTTTAGTTTTATATACACTGGAGGAGGCTGTGTCGGCACAGCCTCCTCATTTTATATATATCTTCTATAGTGAGGTCCTCTGTTTGTTTTCCTTGCTTTCTTTATTTACGTCCATTGTAATAATTCTTTGTTCTTCTACGATTTTCAACGCCTGTAAAAACGTGATTATCATACGGCTCGCCGGCTGCCGGATAAGTACCCGTGTACGGAAACGGACAGTTATACACCACTTAACATGCTGATTGATAGCCATTATTGACAAAAGATGCGTTTTGTAGTAGTTTTGTATCGCAAGAAACAAGGATACTTCACACACCTTATGGATAAACCGATTGATAAAAAGCTAATCCGCCGGGAACGCCGACGCAAACAGCTCCTCTGGGGCACAGGCGCGGGCGTTGTGGTTGTCGCTGCAGGTTGGCTGGTGTCGGACATCGCTCCCACAATCAACAGCAACGACATCACTGTCGCCGCCACAGACCGCGGAGCTCTCGATGTGACCGTCGCTGCCACCGGCCAGATTGTGCCGGCATATGAGGAAATAATAAACTCACCGGTAAATTCGCGTGTACTTAAGATTTTCGCTCAACCCGGCGACACGGTCGAAGCCGGCATGCCTTTGCTTGAGCTCGATTTGGAGCAGGAACAGATGAAACTGGCCGAGCGACACGATGCACGTACGATCGTAGAGCAGGAGCTCCGTCAGCTTCAGCTATCAAACCACACAGAGCTCAGCGACCTCGAAATGCGGATAAAAGTGAACGAGATGAATGTTAACCGCCTGCGCATCGACGTTGACAACGAACGGCGGCTCGACAGCATAGGTAGCGGCACCGGCGACCGCGTACGCCAGGCCGAGACAGCATACTCGGCCGGAGTGCTCGAGTTGGAGCAATTGCGCGTAAGGCTTCAGAACGAACGCGGACGCATGGCAGCCTCCGAACACAGCCTCATGCTCAACGTCATCGCTGCCGACCGCGAAATACAACTCATAGAGAAAACTATTCATCGCAGCAGCATACCTGCGCCTCTCGACGGCGTGCTCACGTTCATCATCACAGAGCTTGGCGGACGTATAGATTCGGGCGAAAAAGTAGCTGTGGTCTCCGACCTTTCACGATTCAGAATTGTTGGCGAAGTGCCAGAAGGTTCGAGCGAGAAAGTGAAAATCGGAGCAAGCGTGAACGTAAGAGTCAATGGTGCCCAGCTCCACGGACGGGTCTCCAACATAACGCCCCAGGCCCGGCATGGAGTTGTGTCGTTTGCTGTGAGTCTCGACGAACCGAGCGACAGGCATCTGCGCTCAGGAGGCCGAGCCGAGCTATATGTGGCCCATGCGTACAAAGACGATGTGCTGCGTCTGCGCAACGGCTCGTTTTACAAAGGAGCCGGACAATATAGCCTCTTCGTGCTCGACGACGACAATCTCCTTGAAAAGCGCACTGTCAGAGTCGGCGAATGCAACAGAGAATACGTCGAGATTGTCGAAGGCCTTAAAGAAGGCGACCGCGTGGTTGTCAGCGACATGGAACGATATAAAAACAAGAATAAACTAAAAATCAAATAATCGATATGTCAATCATCACTCTTAGCGGTATAGAGAAAGTATACCGGACCAAAGAAATAGAGACTACGGCACTTGAGAACGTAAATCTTGAGGTAAACGAAGGCGAATTTCTGAGTATAATGGGTCCAAGCGGCTGCGGAAAATCGACTTTCCTGAACATCATTGGCCTGCTCGACAAAGCCACCAAAGGCTCGGTGTCGATTCTCGGCAACGACTGCAGCACGATGAGCGACCGCGAGCTGTCGCACTTCCGAAACGCCAATATCGGTTTCGTTTTTCAGAGCTTCCACCTCATTCCCTCGCTTGATGTAGCTTCAAACGTTGAACTGCCCCTAATTTACCGCAAAGGCATCAGCGCTGCTCAGCGTCGCGAGCGTATCGAGAAAGTACTCGAACGACTCGACATGAGTCATCGCATACATCATCTTCCCTCTCAACTGTCGGGCGGACAGTGCCAGCGTGTGGCCATTGCCCGCGCCATTGTTGGCAGGCCCAAAATCATACTTGCCGACGAACCGACCGGCAACCTCGACAGCAAAATGGGTACCGAGGTCATGGCTATACTTCACCGGCTCAACAAAGAGGACGGCATCACTATAATAATGGTAACTCACAACGAGGCACAGGCGCTTGAGACCGACCGTATCGTGCGCTTTTTCGACGGACGAATCATTGGCTAAGACTATGAGACAGAAATTCAACCAGATTATCTACGACATCCGCCGGCAACCGCTTATAGGCACTGTGACTATCATCGCAACGGCTCTGTCGATATTCCTTTTTATGGTTGTCGCCATTACGGAGCGCGTAAAAGTAGTTCCTTTTTCGCCCGAAAGCTGCCGCGACAATCTTTTAATGGGCAAGTATCTCCACCTCCAAAAAACAGATGAAACAGGAAGCGACATGTCGTCGGGACTCAGTTACTATACGGCAAAAAAACTGTATGAAAACCTCGACGGTGTCGAACGGGAGTCTTTTATGGAACCCGACCTTTCGGCTACCCTTGTCAAAGGCACGACACAAAAGAGTTTTTCGGCATATTCCCGAGGTGTCGACGCTGAGTTCTTCAGAATATTTGACCATTCGCTCATCTCAGGCACTTTTTTCACCGACGCTGAGAGCGACGCCAACATGCCTGTGGTTGTAATCAGCGAGAGCACCGCCCGCAAGGCCTTCAACAGCATCGACTGTGTCGGTATGCCAATAATCATTCAGCACAAAAAATATATTGTACGGGGAGTTGTAAAAGACAGCTCGCGTCTGGCATGCTCTGCCTGCGGCGACATTTTCATTGCCAAAGGCTATCACAATAAAAAAGAGGATGTCTTCAGCTCGCTCAGCGATTACTTTGGCGGGATTGCCGTAGCCTTGCTTGTAAAGGACGATTCAGACTTCGAACACATACGCCAACAAGTCATAGCCCGCTATAAAGAATTGGACACCGAACTCGCCACAGACAACTGGAAATCGGTATATCACGAAGCACCGTTCAATCAGGAGATACTTGCATCCGACAATTTCGGCAGCAACTGGAGCCCCGACTTGTCGCAACAGAACAGAGTGCGGAATCTGCTTTATGGCATTTTGCTTATTTTGCCGGCAATTAATCTCAGCACCCTTCTGCACAGCCGTATGCGCAAACGCATGAATGAAATAGGCATACGCCGTGCTTTTGGATGCTCACGTCCGAGAATAATCGCCGATATAATTACAGAAAATTTTCTCTTCACTCTTGCCGGTGGCATTATCGGCCTTGCTCTCGGCATTATATTCGCAATCACCTACAGCGGTCTTTATGAGAATATGGAGACAGCCGGACAGAATATCACTCCGGCAATAGGGGCTGTAATCAACGCAGGCACGATTCTTATCGCTATCGCCGTGTGCTTTATTCTTAATCTTATCAGTGCTTTCGTGCCGGCGTGGCAGGCCTCGCGTCTCAACCCGGTAGAAGCGATTAATGCGAAATGATTGATTATGAAACGTAAACTTTTAAATCAGATGCTCAACGAATGGCGGCCAAACATATGGCTCGTTTTAGAACTGGTGATTGTCGTGTGCGTGCTCTACGCTCTCTTCAGCTCGCTATACTCCACATATCTTATTTACAACCGAAGTGAAGGCATGGAGCTCAACGACGTATATTTTGCCTCACTCAACTTCATTGAAGAAGACAACGAAAACCATGCACCATACGACAGCATCCACTCGCCCGAAACAGATTACGCTCTGCTGCTTGCAAACCTGAGGTCCAACCCATATGTGGAAGTCGTCGGAGGCGGGTCGCCTAACTCTCTGCCCTATCTCTACAATTACTGGGGCACCCAAATCGAAATACCACAGAAGGGCGACCGGACCAGGCTCCAATACCAAGTAAACAAACGGCAGATGTCGCCCGACATGCTGCGAGTGCTGCGGATACACGGTGTCGACGGACAGTCGCCCGACGAACTGGCCGAACTCATCGCCAAAGGCGACATCATCATCTCCGACCGTGATTATCATAACGACCCTTCGGAGGCCAAAGTCGACGATTTTTTGGGAAAAGATGTGTATTTTTACAAAGACTCACTGCAGACACATCACGTCGGAGCTATTGCATATGGCATGCGGCGCTCAGACTTCGAACCCATGTGGAGCGGCAACCTGTATATGAATATCAATTTCAGCGACATAAAATATGTAGGCATACGTGTAAAGCCCGGCACGGGGCACCTCTTTGCCGAGTCTCTCTCTGAAAGCGACATGCAGGTCGGCAATTTGTATCTCAGCGACCTGAAGTCTATTGAAGACATGCGTTACTCGGCTCAGATTGAAAAGTATCAGGATATACGCAACAAGATTATTTTTGCAGTCTTCGTACTTATGGTCATATTCCTTGGCTTCCTCGGCTCATTCTGGTTCCGCACCCAGCAGCGCGCATCCGAAATTGCCATTCGCAAAGTAAGCGGAGCCTCCGACAGAGCTATTTACACCCGATTTTTTGGCGAAGGCATGATACTGCTGGCTGTCAGTATTGTATTGGCATTGCCGCTGATATACGGCCTGTCGAAAACCGAAATGCCCGGGGGATGGACGCTCGACGTGACACAGACTGCGACTGCAGGCATCTGCACTGTGTTAATTCTGGCAATTCTCATCGTAGCCGGAATTTACGCTCCGGCTCTGAAAGCTACCCGTATCGATATAGCCGAAGTTCTCAAAAACGAGTGAATCTAATGCACAAGCTTTTCATACTGATAATGCTCGTGTCGCTGCTCCCCTCCAAAGGAGCGGCGCGCGAGCTCCTGCTTTCTCTCGACGACGCCATAGCCATGGCCCGGGTGAAAAGCGTAGATGCCGCCGTGGCCCTCGACGAACTCAAAACCGCATACTGGCAGTGGAGAAGCTACCGCGCCGACCGACTCCCCGAAATCTCTCTCTCGGGCACTCTGCCGTCGTACTCCGACCGCTATACATCGTATATGAACGAGGCCGGTGAATATAGCTTTGTGCGTGCACATAGTCTCGACGCCAGGGCTGAACTGTCGATTGATCAGAACATAACGCTCACCGGCGGCAAAATAAGCCTCGGCACCTCGCTCGACTATATGAGGCAATTCGACGAAGGCTACTCCAACCGCTTTCTGAGTATTCCCGTTGCCATAAGCCTCCGCCAACCGATATTCGCGGCAAACACTTTCTTGTGGAACAGCCGCATCGAGCCAGTGCGCTTTCAGGAGGCAAAAGCCGCTTTCCTCAGTGCCACAGAGGAAGTGGCGCTCACCACGGTAAATTATTTCTTCACTCTTGTCATGAGCCGAGAGAATGTGGCCATTGCCGAGCAGAATCTGTCGAATGCCGACAAACTCTATGCAGTGGCCGTGGAGAAGCGCAAAATGGGTCAGATAAGCGAGAACGACCTGAGGCAGATGGAACTCAATCTGCTCGACGCGACATCGGAGCTGACCGACTGCATCAGTCAGCTCAAAAGCGACATGTTCGCTCTGCGCTCGTTTCTCGACCTCGGAGAAGATGTGGAGATAGTGCCCGAGATTCCCTACGACGTGCCCAAAGCCACTGTCACATATGCCGATGCACTCGACCGTGCGCTCGCCAACAACAAGTTTGCAAAAAACATTCGCCGCCGACAGCTCGAAGCCGACTACGAAGTCGCTAAAGCCAAAGGCGACATGCGCGAAATAAATCTATACGCCCAACTGGGATTCACCGGCACAGACCGCCGCCTGTCGGATGCATACCGACATCTTCGGGGCAATCAGCTCGTTGAGGTGGGCTTCGCTATTCCGCTTGTCGACTGGGGCAAACGTCGCGGACGCGTTAAAGTGGCCGAAAGCAACCGACGTGTCACCGAAAGCCGGCTCCGCCAGGAGTCGCTCGACTTCAACCAGCAGCTCTATGTGCTTGTGGAGCGCTTCGGAAACCAACAAGAGCAGTTGTCGCTCGCCACACGTGCCGGCGAACTGGCGGCTCTGCGCTACAATACCAATTTTGAAACTTTTCTCATAGGAAAAATATCGACTCTCGACCTCAACGACTCTCAGTCGAAAAAAGACGAAAGCCGACGCAGATATGTAAACGAACTATACAAATTCTGGAACTACTGGTACCAGATACGCTCGCTCACGCTCTACGATTATGAGCACTGTGGTGATATAAATGCCGACATCGATAAATTGTGCCGTATGTAATGCCGAGCAACCAAAAATATTATAATTTTGTGATATGATACTGATTGTTGACGATGACAATGCCGTAAGAATGTCGCTTTCATTAGCTTTGAAACGTGCCGGATATGAGCCGGTGGCGGTCGGCAATGAGGACGATGCTCTCGCTGCAGTGCGCGACGAGCGGCTACGGCTTGCCGTGCTCGATATGAATCTGACACTTTCTACCACCGGACAGCAAGGAATTGCCACATTGCGCAAGTTCCGCATATTACGCCCTGATATGCCTGTGATAATGATTACCGGCTTGGGCACAATTCCTCTTGCCGTTGAGGCAATGAATCTCGGCGCTGCCGATTTTATCACAAAACCGTGGAGCAATGCCGAATTACTCGCTAAAATCAAAAAGATTATTGCTAAAAACGATATGGCAAAAGAAGCCGCTGCGCGCACAGAGACACTTGAGGAGATGGAGCGCGATGCAATAAGTGAAGCGTTGAGGCGCTGCGACGGTAATATGTCGGAAGCTGCCAAGCAGCTGGGTATCACCCGACAGACACTATATCGACGCATTGAGAAGTTCAAGCTATGAGATACACTATATATTTTGCCATACTAATCGTTCTTATTGTGGCAGCTGCTGTAGCAGCGGCAGCAGAATGCCCATGGTGGTCGATTGCGGTAATATGCACACTTGCCATTGCATGCGCGTTCTTACTGCTTCATGCCGTGGCCACACCTTTAAGCGTTGTGCAAAACGGCATATATCTGCTTCGGGAGCAAGATTTCAGCAGCCGGCTGAGACACACAGGCCAAGCCGATGCCGACAAGGTTGTCGACTTATATAATACTCTTATCGATTCTATGAAAGCCGAAAGACTCAAAAATCTTGAGCAGAACCGCTTTCTAAAACTCGTTGTCGATGCTTCGCCACTCGGCATTGCCGTCTGCGATTTCAACGGCAAGATTATCGATACCAACTGTGCATGGAATAACATGCAATCGCCTCTGCTCCACGAAGCTATTGCTTCCGTCGCCGACGGCACGACCGAGACCCGGCGGCTTGCCGACGCACTGATTGTGCGAATATCGAAACTGTGGTTTATGGATTCGGGATTCAGACGTCGGTTTATACTTGTCGAACGTCTTACCGAAGAAATCGCCTCTGCCGAAAAGAGTATGTTCAGCAAAACTGTCCGCACTATCGGCCACGAAGTAAACAACACTCTCGGCAGTGTTATTTCTGTTCTCGACACCATGCAGGATGTATACGACAGCAATTCACTTGAGTTCAACACAATATCCAGCTGCCGAAACAGCTGCATAAACCTGGTCAACTTTGTCCATGGTTACGCCGACATCGTTAAACTGCCGCCTATATCGCCGGAGACAGTGGAGCCACACAGCCTGATTGCAGCCCTTATTCCTACTCTAAAAGGCATGGCACCCTCAAATATCGCCATAAATTACAGCACGCCGTCAAGCCACGTCAAAGTCAGCTTAGACCCGATGCTCTTTGAGCGCGGACTAATAAACATTGTCAAAAACTCGATTGAAAGCATCGGCGACAGCCCCAATGGCTTAGAGCTTGTTTAAAAACAAATGTGAATAATAAATTAAGCATCAGTCAATATTT
>RYWL01000027.1 GCA_003979155.1 Muribaculaceae bacterium | reverse complement strand
CTATTGCGCCTGCCGAGCCTGCCGACGACAGCCTTTTGAGCGAGAGCCTTGCAAAAATTTTCATAAAACGCGGCAGCTATGAGCGTGCATATGAAATTATATCGGGTTTAAATTTGAAATTTCCAAAAAAAAGTGCTTACTTTGCAGACCAATTGCGTTTTCTGCAAAAATTGATTATAAACCAGCGTCTGCTTCAGCAAAAAGAAGGCTCGCAGATGCCCGAAAATAAATAAAAAAGCTATGCACGTTGTCATCATCGTATTGACAGTTATCGTTGCCGTTCTTCTTATCGGCATCGTCCTTATTCAGAAATCCAAAGGTGGCGGCCTCTCGTCGCAGTTTGGCGGTGCCGGTTCTGTAATGGGTGTCCGTCAGACCAACAGCTTCCTTGAGAAAGCAACCTGGACTCTTGTAAGTTGTCTGGCCGTTCTGTCGATTATCTCTGCGTTCACCGCGCCCACAAGCTCAAGCAGCGCCCAGCTTCGCACACAGCCTGTGGCAACTCCCACAGCCCCCGCAGCACCTGCTGCCGGCCAGTTTGCCACTCCCGTCACTGAGGAAGCAGCTGCCGAAACTGCCGCCGAGGCTGCTCCCGCTCAGCCCGCAGAGCAGGCCGGTGAATAATAGATTCCTGTATCTGAAATAATTTTTTCGGTCATATCCTGCATCTTTTGTAGGATATGATTTGTTGTGTAAATATATCATATGTAATATGAAACGCAGCGACTTTGAAATAATGGCTCCTGTGGGCAGCTTCGAATCGCTTACAGCAGCTCTTGGCGCCGGTGCCGACGCGGTCTACTTCGGTGTCGAGGGTCTTAATATGCGGTCGCGCTCAAGCGCGAATTTCACTCTCGATGACCTCCATGAGATTGTCCGCCGGTGTAAAGAAAATGGCGTGAAGACTTACCTGACGGTAAACACAATCGTTTATGACGAAGACCTTGCAAAGGTCGACGATATAGTAGCGGCAGCCGCCTCGGCCGGCATAACGGCTATAATTGCGTCGGATATCGCCGCCATTGCCGCGTGTCGCCGCCACGGTGTGGAAGTGCATATCTCTACGCAGTGCAACGTGAGCAACATTGAGGCTGTGCGCTTCTACGCGGCTTATGCCGATGTGATGGTGCTTGCGCGCGAACTGAATATGGAGCAGGTGCGCCATATACACGACGCCATCGTTGCTGAAGGAATCAAGGGACCGGCCGGTGAGCCGGTGCGACTCGAAATGTTCTGCCACGGTGCCCTCTGCATGGCCGTGTCGGGTAAATGCTATTTGAGTCTGCACGAGATGAATTCGTCGGCCAACCGTGGGGGATGCACACAGATTTGCCGTCGCGGCTATCGAGTCACCGACCTTGAGACCGGCGATGAACTCAATGTGGAGAACAAATACATAATGTCGCCCAAAGACCTCAAAACCATACATTTTCTCGACCGTATGATAGATGCCGGCGTGACAGTGTTCAAAATCGAAGGCCGTGCACGCGGTCCGGAATATGTAGATACGACAGTGCGGTGCTATTCGGAGGCCATAGAGGCAATCTGCGACGGCACTTACGGAGCCGAAAAGATTAAGGGCTGGGACGAACGCCTCGCCATGCCTTTCAACCGAGGTTTCTGGGACGGATACTATATGGGCCGGCATCTTGGCGAGTGGTCGGGCAAATACGGCTCGTCGGCAACCCGCGTAAAGGAGTATGTGGCCAAAGGCGTGAAGTATTACTCGCGTCTCGGCGTGGGCGAGTTTATTATGGAAGGCGCCGAGCTCTGCGTGGGCGACGAAGTGATTATCACCGGTCCCAATACTTATGTGCAGCTCAAGATAGATGATATAAGAGTCGACCTCAAGAGTGTGGGCAAGGCGGTGAAGGGCGAAGCCTTTTCTATCGCAGTGCCGTGCAAGGTGCGTCCCTCCGACCGTCTGTATCGGTGGCGCCCTGTGTCGGACGATTAATTGTGACATAAATTTAAATCGGAATATTATGATTCAGAGCCTGTTTTCCCAAAGCTACGAACTCACCGCCGGTGAGTGTGACCCCGAAGGGCGTATGCCCATTTCTCTTCTGGCCGAACGATTGATAGAGGTTGCTACAGAGCATGCCGACGGTCTCGGTATCGGTTACGGTGCTCTGAAGACTATAAATATCGGTTGGGTGCTGAGCCGTATGTCTATAGAGATGCAGCAGTATCCGGGCATAAACGACGAGTACACCATTGCTTCGTGGATAGAGGGTTATAACCGGCATTTCAGCGAGCGCAACTTTGCCATATACGGTTCGGGCGACCGTATACTCGGCTATGCTCGCACCGTGTGGGTGGCTATGGATTACAAGCTGCGGACGATGGCCGACCTGTCGTCGTTCGATTCGTCACTTTTCCCGATAGCCGATGTGCCTTGTCCTATAGCAAAGACACCGCATATAGTCTCTCCCGGCTGCGATGCGGCGACCGACGAATATACATTCCGTTATCGCGACCTCGATGTCAACCGCCATGTTAACACTGTGCGGTATCTCGACCTCATTCTCAATCACTGGTCGCTCGAATTCTTCGACCGTATGATGCCGTCGCGCCTCGATGTGCTCTTTCATAACGAGTGTCATTTCGGTGAACGTGTCGCACTCAGGGTTTCGCCCGATGCCGACGGCACAAATAATTGTGAAATCATACGGTCTGACGGCAAGAAAGCAGTTTCGTGTAGAATATGTTGGAAAAATGTGTGAAAAAGCTTAAATTTGCACCAGACAAACCTTTAATAAATCCAATATCATTCACATTTTTCTATGTTGGTGCATCTCAAGAAAATTTCACCGGCATCAGTGAGCCGACTGAGTGTCGGCGCGATGATGCTGGCCGTGAGCTGTCTGTCGATGGCTGCCGCCCCAAAAACCTATAAAGTGTCGTCGCCCGGCGGACGTATATCCGTTGATATCGTCCCCTCCGATTCTCTTCGCTTCACGGTGTTTACGCCGTCGGGGCACACGGTCGACGCCGCAGTAGCCATGCGATTCGAAAATAACGATTTTGGCGTAGCTCCCAAAGTAAAGAAATTCAAAAATAAGGTTGTCGACCGCGTAATCGAGCCGACAGTGCCGGTGAAATACTCCACAATCCGCGACCGCTACACCGATGCGACACTCAATCTCGGCAAGTACGATGTCGAGTTCCGAGTATACGACAACGGTGTGGCATATCGTTTTGTGACGCACATATCCGATTCTGTAAATGTAATGGCCGAGGATTTTCGTGTGACTCTGCCTGCCGGAACAACTGCACACCTCGAGCAGCCAGGCGGATGGAAAACTTCACAGGAAGAGCCCTACACCCATAAGCCCCTTAAAGATTGGAACGAGAGCGACCGAATGAGCCTCATGCCCGCGCTCTTCGAGCTGCCCGGCGGTGAATGGGCGCTCGTGTCAGAGAGCAATCTCCGCGATTATGCCGGAATGTTTCTCAAAGGTACCGGTACAGGCTTCAATTCGGTTTTCCCTCCCGTGCCACTTAAATTCGGCTACGACGGCGACCGCAGCTACAAGCACGAGAAAGTGGCTCCATACCACGCCCGTACGAGCGGCAACCGCGCATTTCCCTGGCGCTATATGACCTTTGGCGATGCCTCGGACATAGCCACACAGACACTGACGGCGCAGCTCAGCGACCCCTGCGAGCTCACCGATGTATCGTGGATTAAGCCCGGCAAAGCCGCGTGGGAGTGGTGGAACGGCGCATCGGTCTATGGTCCTGATGTAGACTTCGAGTCGGGCTTCAATCTCGATACCTACAAATATTTCATCGATTTTGCCGCCCGTCACGGCATAGAGTACATAGTGCTCGACGAAGGCTGGGCAAAGTCGACACTCGACCCCTATACGCCCAATCCGCGTGTGGATGTGAAAGAGCTTATCCGCTATGGCAAGGAGAAAAACGTGGGACTGATTCTCTGGCTCACATGGCTCACGGTAGAAAAGAATTTCGACCTTTTCGAGGTATTGTCGGGCTGGGGCGTGAAAGGTCTTAAGATTGACTTTATGGATAGAACAGACCAGTGGATGAACAACTATCTCGAGCGTGTTGCCGCAAAGGCCGGCGAGTATAATCTGCTTGTCGACTTCCATGGCGCCCACAAGCCCACGGGCCTCGATGTACGCTATCCCAATGTGATTTCGTATGAAGGCGTGCGCGGCATGGAGCAGATGGGACATACCAATCCCGACAACTCGCTGTGGCTGCCCTTCATGCGCAATGCAGTGGGCCCCATGGACTACACTCCGGGTGCTATGATAAGCATGCAGCCCGAGTCGTATGGCTGCGACCGTCCCAACTCATCGTCAATAGGCACACGAGCCTATCAGATGGCTCTTTTCACCACTTTTGAGAGTGGATTGCAGATGACCGCCGACAGCCCCACAATGTACTACCGCAATGCCGACTGCGCAAAGTTTATTGCCGATGTACCCGAAACATGGGACGAGACTCACGTGCTTCTTGCCGAGCCCGGCAAAATTTATGTCGTAGCCAAGCGCAAAGGCAATGACTGGTGGCTCGCAGCTATTCGCGGCGACGGCGACAAGTGGCGCAACGAGGCCATTTCGCTCGACTTCCTCTCTCCCGGCACCGTATATGAGGCCGAGTGGTACGAAGACGGCATCAACGCACCACGTCAGGCAATGGACTACCGTCGCAAGACCGGTGCCGTCAGGAGCGGCGACAGCGTTAATATGAAACTGTCGCGCAACGGTGGCTGGACGGGCAAGTTCGTGGCTAAATAACGCGTCGCGGCTTAGTCTTTAGGCTCTTTATCAGCAGCGTATTCATCAGCGCGGCGAGGGTTCATGGGAAACCATCCTTTGAGCACTCGTTCGCGCTGTTCGTTTACCTCCTTTATTCCCCAGAATGAAGAGAAAGCCGTCACTCCGGCCAGAATGGAGATTACATAATCACTTGCAAGAACGGATAGGGCGCACATGATTATGCCCAAAATAAAGAAAAACCAGCGCATGCGCAGCCCGAAGTAATATTCACCTTTGATTACTATCGGATGAAAGAGGCCTATTATGAGAAAAGTGGCAAGGCCCACGGCAAGGCCGGTGATGTGCCATTGGTTGAGTAATTCGCTTATCATGATGCAAAGGTACGAAGCGAGCGCGAGTTAGTGCTTTGAATTATGTTTTGTTAACGTTTATGATATGACATGGAAAGATTTGTTAAGGCTACGTCATTTTTGCACTCAGTTTTGTTAATTATAAAGGCTAAAGCGCGTAACTTTGCAGAATAAAATAGAATAACTGACAAGAAAATGCAGAATATACTCACAAATCTGGTGCGTGTGCAGCATGAGCGCTATGGCTCCGACCGAGAAGCATTCAGCCTTGTAGACGTGGCAGGTAAAAAGTGTATCTCCACAACGTGGGGCGAGTTTCGCCGCGATGTCGACAATATGGCTTGTGCCCTTGAGATATTGGGCCTACAGCCCGGTGATATGATGTGCGTGCTCTCGCCCAATTTGCCGGAAATACTTGTTACAGATTTCGCCTGCTACAGCAACCGTGCCATTCCCGTGGCTATCTATGCCACATCGAGCCCTGAGCAGATAAAATATATTATCGAAGATGCCGGTGCCAATTTTATAATGGTCGGCACACAAGACCTTTACAAGTCGGTTCGTACGATAGTATCGGAATGTCCGACGCTCAAAAAAATCATTGCCGCCGACGGTATAGATCTTGATTCAGACGACTCTTTCTCTCTGAGTTTCAGCGATATGCTCAGCCTTGGTGCCGCGGCTTCCGACAGTTGTCGGGCCGATGTGGCTTTGCGTACGGCCGAAGCTTCGCCCGACGATATCGCCACGTTGATTTACACATCGGGCACAACCGGCGAGCCTAAAGGCGCAGAGTTGTTGCACAGTTGCTTCAATTCGGCACTCGAAGCCCACCGCGAGATACTCACCAATCTTTCCGACAAAGATACCTCTGTCTGCTTCCTGCCTCTGAGTCATATCTTTGAGAAAGCATGGACATACCTTTGCCTGATGCTCGGCATAAAAGTGGCCATTAATTCCAATCCCAAAGAAATACAGGCTGCGCTGCCTATTGTTAACCCGACCTGCATGTGCAGTGTTCCCCGTTTCTGGGAGAAGGTGTATACGGCTGTTCAGGAAAAGATTGCGAAGATGTCGGGCGTGCAGAGCATGCTCGTGCGCCGCGCTCTCAAAGTAGGTGCCCGACGCAATCTGGAATACCGGCGTCTGGGCCTGCGCGTTCCGGCTATGCTCGAGGCTGAGTACCGCTTCTACGAGAAACAGGTTTTCTCAAAGGTACGTTCGGCGATAGGCATTTCCAACGGACGCTTTTTCCCTACGGCCGGAGCGCCCATGTCGGGCAATATAGTCGAATTCCTTCAGGCTATCGGCATCAACATCGTTGTAGGCTACGGTCTTTCGGAGACAACGGCATCGGTGAGTTTCTACCCAGCCGTCGACTATGTCATCGGTTCGGTCGGTACTCCGCTTCCAAATGTCGAGGTGAAAATCGGAGCTGAAAACGAGATACTTGTGAAGGGTCCTACTGTGATGAGAGGCTACCATAACCGTCCCGACGAGAATAAGAAAGTTTTTACCGACGACGGCTGGTTTCGCACCGGCGATGCAGGCCGCATCGACATGAGCGGCGCGATAGTGCTCACCGAGCGTATCAAAGACCTCTTCAAGACATCGAACGGCAAATACATAGCACCCCAGGCGATAGAGAGCAGGCTTGGCGAAGACCGCTACATAGAGCAGGTGGCCGTAATCGGCGACCAGCGCAAGTATGTAACTGCCATTATAATACCGGCATTCGAAGCCTTGAAAGAGTATGCCCGTACGCATGGCATTAGCTTCGATTCGGTTGAAGATCTGGTGCAGAATTCCGAAATACGCAAATTCATTGCCGAGCGCATCGAAAACCTTGAAAAAGGTCTTGCCGGCTTTGAAAAGATAAAACGCTTCACTCTCCTTCCGCGTGAATTTTCCATTGAGTCGGGAGAGCTTACAAATACGCTCAAGATTCGTCGTCCGGTGATAAACTCACGCTATGCCGACGAAATCGAGGCCATGTACTGCTAACGATTATGATTGAAAAGAAAAATTTTGAAACATCAGCACAGCCCGAGTGCGCCGTCCTCGTAGGTCTTATAACGCCCCAGCAGGACGAAGCGCGCTCGTCGGAGTATCTCGACGAACTTGCTTTCCTTGCCGATACGGCAGGTGCGGAGACTGTGAAGGTGTTCACTCAGCGTGTCGACTATCCCAATCCGCGCACTTATGTGGGCAAGGGCAAGCTTGAGGAAATACGTGCCTTTATCGAAGCCGACGGAAGAATATCAATGGCGATTTTCGACGATGACCTCTCGTCGAAGCAGACCGCAAACATAGAGAAAGAGCTTGGCGTGAAAGTGCTCGACCGCACCACGCTGATTCTCGATATATTTGCCCGCCGCGCCCAGACGGCGACGGCCAAAACGCAGGTCGAGCTTGCGCAGTATCAATATCTGCTGCCCCGTCTTACGCGCATGTGGACTCACCTTGAGCGACAGAGGGGCGGTATAGGCATGAGGGGTCCCGGCGAGACTCAGATTGAGACCGACCGTCGTATAATTCTCAGCCGTATATCGCTGCTTAAACAGCAGCTCAAAGATATTGACAAGCAGAAAGCCGTTCAACGCAAAAACCGTGGCAAGCTTACCCGTGTGGCTCTCGTCGGATATACCAATGCCGGCAAGTCTACTCTTATGAATGTGCTGAGCAAGAGCGATGTCTTTGCCGAAAACAAACTCTTTGCGACACTCGATACCACGGTGCGCAAAGTGGTGATTGACAATCTGCCATTTCTGCTCACCGATACGGTAGGTTTTATCCGCAAGCTTCCCACGCATCTTGTAAATTCGTTTAAATCGACCCTCGATGAGGTGCGCGAAGCCGATATTCTGGTGCATGTGGTAGATATATCGCATCCCAATTTCGAAGAACAGATAGAAGTGGTCGACCGCACCCTGCGCGAGGTGTGTGGCAGCTCCGACAAGCCGATGTTGCTGGTGTTCAATAAAATAGACGCATTCACATATGTGCCTAAGGAAGGTGATGATCTCACCGAAAAAACACGCTGTAACCTCTCGCTCGACGAACTCAAAGAGACGTGGATGGCACGCATGAAAGACAACTGCGTTTTTATCTCGGCGAAAAAAGGCATAAACATCGACGAGCTCAAGGCAAAGCTCTACACCATGGCTCGCGAGATACATCTTGCCCGTTTCCCTTACAACGACCTCCTGTATCAGAAGTACGACGAAGAGTAGCAGTCTTGCATTGAGTATGAACAGCGATATAATCCGATTGTTACCCGACTCGGTGGCCAACCAGATTGCTGCCGGAGAAGTCATACAGCGTCCGGCGTCTGTAATCAAAGAACTTGTAGAGAACGCCGTCGATGCCGGAGCGACCTCGATAACGATAATCCTCAAAGATGCAGGCCGCACGCTCATTCAGGTAGTCGACAACGGCTCGGGTATGTCGCCTACCGATGCACGCATGGCTTTCGAGCGTCATGCGACAAGCAAAATACGCACAGCCGACGATTTATACAGTCTCCACTCCATGGGGTTTCGTGGAGAGGCATTGCCGTCAATTGCAGCAGTGGCGCAGATAGATTTGCGCACCATGCGCCACGACGATACTATAGGCACGCGTCTGCTTTTATCAGAGTCGAAGTTCGAGAGTCAGGAGCCGGCATCGTGCGTGCCAGGCACCAACCTTATGGTGAAGAATCTTTTCTTCCATATGCCGGCGCGACGCAAGTTTCTGAAAAAAGACAGCATCGAGCTTGGCCATATCATGCGAGAGTTCGAGCGGCTGGCACTTGTAAACACCGATATCGATTTCACGCTTATACACAACGACATTACGCTGCATCAGTTCCGCCACAGCCCTCTCAAAGAGCGAATCAGCGCACTGTTCGGCAAGAGTGTCGGAGCCTCGCTGGCTCCGGTGGCTACAGAGACATCGCTTGTGAAAATCGATGGTTTCATAGGGATGCCCAGAAATGCGAAGAAGCGTGGCGCACAGCAATTTTTCTTTGTCAACGGCCGCAATATGCGACATCCCTTCTTTCATAAGACGGTGATGCGTTGCTACGAGCAGTTGATTCCTGTCGATGCGCAGCCTTCGTATTTTATAAATATTGTGGTCGACCCGTCGACAATCGATGTGAATATCCATCCGCAGAAAAATGAGGTAAAATTTGAGCACGAAGCCGCTATAAGCCAGATTATTGAGGCCGGAGTTCGCGAGACTCTGGGCAAGACGCAGGCTGTCGGAGCGCTCGATTTCGACCCGGGAGATGTTCCCGATATACCGCTTTTCAATCCCGACAGCGGTGTGACGGCTCCGTCGGAAGGCTTCGATGAGAATTACAATCCTTTTGCCGATACTTCCGACGTTCACCCGAACAGCAGCTATGGTCCGCGGCCTGTGTCGGCACGTGTTCCGCACGACTGGCAGAAGCTTTACGATAATTTCAACCGCGAGCGAGTCGATGCTCTCGAGAGCACCTCTGCGCCGGACTGCGGAATTTTTGACGAGCAGCCGGCAGCCGGCACTGTCGCACTTGGAGTTGGAGCTTTCGGCTCGCTGACACCGCAAGAGGCATCTTCGGCAGAGTCTGCCCTGATGTCGGCGGAGGCTGTGGGCGAGACATCGTCGTTCTTTCAGGCCGACGGACAGTATATAGTAGCTCGTTCGCGCTCGGGAATCATGGTCATCATGCAGCGCCGCGCGCATATACGCATACTTTATGAGCGCTATATGGGACTTTTATCCGAGGGCAACATGCCGTCGCAGCAGTTGCTTTTTACAGAAGATTTGGAGCTTTCGCCTCTGCAGAGCAGTGTGCTTGAGGCAAATATGGAGCGTGTGTCGGCCCTCGGTTTCGCCATGCGTCACAACGGCGGCACTCGCTGGAGCGTGACTGCCGTTCCGGCTCCGCTGCAGGGTGGCGGAGCTCTCGAAATTATTCCGTCGCTTATCGAAGATATGGCCGAGCAGGAAGACGACAGTAGCCGGCGGCGTCTTATGGAGCCTCTTGCCCTCGCTCTGGCCTCGGCCTCGGCGATAAAGAGCCGCCAGCCGCTTGGCGATGCAGAAATAGACAGCATCATGGCCGAGCTCTTTAGATGTGCCGAGCCTTCGTTTACGCCCGACGGCTTGCCTGTGATGATTATACTGGGTTACGAAGAGCTGTCGCGACGCTTCAGTCCTGCGTAAGCTATTGCAATAATAAAAAACACCGCCGCAGACGGATTTGTATCCGATGCGGCGGTTTGTTTATGTGTGCGGCTGAGGTGCGAGGCTTTCAGTCGATGATATCGAAGCCGGTGTATTTACGCAGACACTCGGGCACTACGATGCCTTCGGGGGTCTGGAAGTCTTCGAGCAATGCAGCCATAATGCGTGGCAAGGCGAGTGCCGAGCCGTTGAGCGTGTGGCACAGACGTGTTTTTTTGTCTTCTGCACGATAGCGGCATTTGAGACGGTTGGCCTGATAAGTCTCGAAGTTTGATACCGACGAAACTTCGAGCCAGCGCTGCTGAGCTGCCGAGTATACCTCGAAGTCGAAGGTGATTGCAGAGGTGAAGCTCATGTCGCCGCCACAGAGACGGAGAATGTGCCAGGGCAGACCGAGTTTGTCGAGCAGACCCTGCACATGGTCTTTCATTTCCTCGAGGGCCGCGTATGAGTTTTCGGGCTTTTCGATGCGTACGATTTCCACTTTGTCGAACTGGTGGAGGCGGTTGAGGCCACGCACGTCTTTGCCGTAGCTTCCTGCTTCGCGACGGAAGCAAGCCGAGTATGCGCAGTTCTTGATGGGTAGCTTTTCGCCAGGAATGATTTCGTCGCGGTAGAGGTTTGTGACAGGCACTTCGGCAGTGGGTATGAGATAGAGCTTGTCGAGCTCGCAGACGTACATCTGAGCTTCTTTGTCGGGGAGCTGTCCGGTGCCGTAGGCCGATGCTTCGTTTACAACGTAGGGTGGCTCGATTTCGATATAGCCGGCGTTGGATGCCTCGTCGAGGAAGAATTGAATGAGGGCGCGCTGGAGTTTTGCGCCTTTGCCTACATAGACAGGGAAGCCTGCGCCGGTGATTTTCACACCAAGGTCGAAGTCGATGATGCTGTATTTCTTGGCGAGCTCCCAGTGGGGGAGTGCGTCGGCATTAAGTTCGGGAATCGCTCCGCCGGTTTTCTCAACCACATTGTCGGCCGCCGATGTACCTGCGGGCACAGCGTCGCAAGGAATGTTGGGAATGTTGAGGAGTTCCTGAGTCATTGCTTCTTCGGTGCGCTGCAGTTCTTCGGCAATGGCGCGCTGCTCTTCTTTGAGAATGGCTACCGACTCTTTGGCCTTGGCGGCATCTTCGTGACGGCCATCTTTCATGGCCTTGCCGATAGAAGCGGCCATTTTGTTGAGTTCGGCTGCGGCGGTGTCGTTTTTGAGCTGAAGGCCACGACGGAGCTCGTCGAGGGCGAGCACACGAGCAATTGGTTTCTCGCCTTTGAAGCCTTTGACCGCGAGACGGGCCACAATGCCTTCGGGGTCTGCTTTAATCTGTTGTATAGTAAGCATTTTGCGATGATTTTATATGCTGAATTGAATTATTTGGCGAGCAACTGACGCACCTTCGCAGAAATATCCTTGCCGTCGGCCCGGCCTGCAAGAGCTTTTGTGGCAACGCCCATCACCTTGCCCATTTCGGCAGGCGACGAAGCTCCTGTCTGGGCGATGATTTTTTCGAGCTCGGCAGTAAGTTCCTCTTCGGTAAGCTTTTTGGGGAGGTATGCTTCGATAACAGAGCACTCGGCGAGCTCTGTCTCTGCAAGCTCGGGCCGGCTCTGCTCGGTATATATTTGAGCGCTTTCGCGGCGCTGCTTAGCCATTTTTGTGAGTATTTTGAGGGCGGTGGCATCGGGCAGCTCACCGTTGGAGCCGGGGGCTGTCTTTGCTTCGATAAATTCTTTTTTGATGCCGCGGAGAGCCTGCAGGCGCATGCGGTCTTTGGCAAGCATGGCCGACTTTATATCGGCGTCAATCTGTGAGAAAAGGTCCATAATGACTTCTTTGTTTATTCAATCAGCAAAGTTACAAATTTTTGGCCAAACCACGGATATAAATTTCAGTCTCCGTCTTTACAAGGCCCGCATGCCCTGTTTGACAGCGGACGCAAGCGCAGCAATTTCAAGTCGCTTGTCTTTGTGATTTCACTCGTTAGTCCAACTTTGGTATGGTAATCTTGTAGAACGGATTAACGGCGTGATAACAGCATAAATGAATCGTTGGACTCTACAGATTGACGAAAAAATAACAAAGAGGCGGCATTTATGCCGGAATTCGGCTGAAATTTAGTAATTTTGCGACCGATAACAGACTCTCTCCGATTGACCGTTTTAATATAGATACACACTCCAGATAAAAATGAACATAGCTATCGTCGGCGCTTCGGGCGCTGTAGGTCAAGAGTTTTTAAGCGTACTCGAAAACGCACCCATCGACATCGATAATCTCCGTCTTTTCGGTTCTGAGCGCAGTGCCGGACGCACTTACACATTCCGTGGAGCCGAAACAGAACCGGTGCGCCAGCTTACAGACAATCCCGAAGATTTTAAAGACATTGATTTCGCTTTCGTGTCGGCCGGCGCGTCTGTTTCGCGTCAGTATGCCGATGTAATCACGGCGCACGGTGCAATCATGATTGACAATTCGAGCGCTTTCCGCATGGATGCCGACGTGCCTCTGGTTGTGCCCGAGGTTAACGGCGACGATGCTTTTACCGCACCGCGCGGCATAATCGCCAATCCTAACTGCACTACTATACAGATGGTTGTGGCACTCAAGCCGATTAACGAACTGAGCCCTATCCGCCGTGTGCACGTGGCCACATATCAGGCAGCCAGCGGTGCCGGTGCAACAGGCATGGAAGAGCTTGAGCTTCAGACCCGTCAGCTCATGAACGGCGAGCAGCCAACAGTGAAGAAGTTTGTGAGCCAGCTCGCATTCAACCTCATTCCGCATATCGATGTATTCACCGACAACGGCTATACGAAAGAGGAGATGAAGATGCACTGTGAGACAAAGAAAATAATGCATGCCCCCGACCTCGAAGTAAGCGCCACATGTGTGCGTGTGCCCGTGATGCGTGCCCATAGCGAAGCTATCTGGGCAGAGACCGAGCGCGAACTGAGTCTCGAAGAGGTGCGCGAGGCGTTTGCCGATGCCACCGGAGTGGTGCTCGTCGATAAAGCCGAGGCCCTGGGCTATCCTCAGCCTCTCGACAAAGCCGGCACCGACCCCGTATACGTAGGCCGTGTGCGCAAAGACCTCGCCAACTCCAAAGGAATAACATTCTGGACTGTTGCCGACCAAATACGCAAGGGCGCCGCGCTCAACGCCGTGCAGATTGCTCTCTATATCATCGCGCACCGTAAATAAGCCGCGCCGATGTTGCCCCTTGCCCAAGCCCTTGTGACCGAACCGGTACAGATATTCTTTATCGTACTGGCTATTATTCTGCTGGCTCCGGTATTGCTCAATAAGCTTAAGGTTCCGCATATCATAGGCATGATTGTGGCAGGGGTTGTGGCAGGCCCTTTTGGCTTCAATATTCTCGACAATGATTCGTCGTTTGAGATTTTCGGCAAGGTGGGACTCCTCTATCTTATGTTCCTTGCCGGGCTCGAAATCGACATGTACCATTTGCGGCTCAATCTGCGCAAAGGTCTTGTGTTCGGCATCCTCACGTTGCTGATACCGCTTTTTTTGGGCATATTCACAAGTGTGTGTATACTGCAGCTCGACTGGACTACATCGATGCTTTTAGGAGCTATGTATGCCTCGCATACGTTGCTGTCGTATCCGGTAGCCGCTCGTTTCGGCATTACCAAAGCACCTGCTGTGCTTATAGCCATTGTAGGTACGATAATAGCGGTTATCGGCGCCCTCCTTGTACTCGCGGCCACAGTGAGCATACGCCAGGAGGGCTATTTCAATGTCTCGGCCATTGCTCTGCTTATGGGTCGGCTTGTGGTGTGGGTAGTGCTTCTGCTCTATCTATATCCGCGTGTAACGCGATATTTCTTCAAGAAATACAACGACAAGGTGACACAATATGTGTTTGTGCTCACGCTTGTCTTTCTTGCAGCCTGCTCGGCACAGGCCATAGGGCTTGAGCCTGTGCTCGGCGCTTTCTTTGCCGGCTTGTTGCTCAACCGCTACATACCCATGGGCTCGCCGCTGATGTCGTCGATAGAATTTGTGGGCAACGCCCTCTTCATACCTTACTTCCTCATTAGTGTGGGCATGATGATCAATGTGCGAGTCTTTGGAGATTGCGATACGCTGCTGATAGCGTCGGTGATGCTTGTAGTGGCACTTGCCGGCAAGTGGCTGCCGGCTTTTATTGCGCAGAAAATCTATAAGCTCGACTCCTATAGCCGCAATGTGATGTTCGGCCTCACGGCGGCTCATACAGCAGTAGCGCTTGCGGTTGTGTCGGTGGGCTATCGTCTGGATATGTTCGACGAACGAATCCTCAACAGCACAATCGCAGTCATACTTGTCACATGTGCCATTGCGCCTATACTTACATCTTCGTCGGCCTCGAAACTCAAGGTGAAAATGGTTGAGGAAGAAGGAAACGACGACGCCCTCAAGCATGTGCGCACCAACAATACGCTCATTGCCGTGAGCAATCCCATATTGGCGCCTTCAGTCGTGGAGCTTGCCTTGTTGATGCGCAATACGCGTGGCAAACACGAATTCTACGCCCTGCACGTGCGCAACGACAACACTGCGGCTTCGAAGCAGCTTTCGCGCAATTCGCTCGAGGCGGCATGTAAGGCGGCTGCGGCAGCCGACATAAACATGAGCACGCTCGACCGCTACGATCTCAATACTGTTACCGGTGTGCTCAATGCGATTGAAGAGCGTGATATAACAGAAGTTATTCTGGGCATGCATCGCCGTACTACGGTGATTGACTCTTTCTTTGGCAGCAAAACCGAGCAGCTGCTGCGTTCGACCAGCAAAATGGTGATGATTGTGCGTTGTTTCATACCCGTGAACACAATCACACGCGTTGTTGTATGGATTCCCGAGGGAGCCCAGTACGAGACAGGCTTCAGCCGCTGGGTGAGAGCCGTATCGCGTCTGACTCGACAGATTGGATGCCGCGTCATCTTCTGCTGCCGGGCCGAGATACAACCGCTGATTCGTGGTGTGATTTATACCGAGAACTACGGCATACGCTGCGAATTTCGCACTACCGACGGTTGGGACGATTTCATTCTGCTAAGCAACCAAGTGCTTGACGACGATTTGTTTGTTGTAATCGGCGCACGTCCGCAGTCTGTGTCGTATCACGCCGAAATGTCTGAGCTTCCCAACTTCCTGCAGCGTTATTACTCGCGAAACAACATCGCCATGATTTATCCCGAGCAATTCGGCGAGGCTCCGGTGCTCACGTCGTTCACCGATCCTCTCTCGAGCGATATTTCCTCACAGATTTCACCCTTGCTTCTCCGCCTCAAAACTTATTGGCGCAAAGCCCTGCGTGTGATTAAATTATAAGAAAGCTCACGTGCTTAACGAGCGACCAATGCAAATCGGAGCCTATGCATCTTTAAACGCTTTATATACAAGAGTCCGCAAGTCCCTCCAATTCGACTGAAGCCATTGCTCCTTTATTATTTTCCTCTGCCCGTTGTATAGCCAAATCCAGTTTTCACAATTAGAAAGCGACAAATATTTTCTGTTATAAACCAAAAGCTGCTGCACGGATATACGCAGCGGCTTTTGTAGCTGGTGAAAAAATGCCTTTACTCGTTCAGTTTGAGAATTGTGACATGCGACGGATGTCCGTTGAGCCAAAGTATTGCGCGTATCTGAGCGGCATCACCAAATGCGATTGATTCGCCCGGCTTTGCCACTGGCGAGCTTTCGTCGGGTCTGCTGCCGTCGAGCGTGTATCGGATAACGACATTGTCGGCATAGGGGGAGTTGACGGTAAAATGAGTGTCGTCGGCGCGGTGTATGCCCGGCTGGCGCACATGATAAGCAAATCCGGCGGCCTCCCACTTGGGAATCTCATTGATGAGAATCGACTGGAATTGACGGTCGGTGTATGTGCTGTCGGGATTCCATGCTCGCTCAGCGAGACCGAGAATTTTGGGTACGAGCATGCGCTCGAGGTCGGCATCAGTGCCGAATGTCTCGGCGAAGAGTTGCGCCGACATGCCGATTACGTTTTCACGTCCTTTGCCGCAGAGCCGTGAGGGGTAGGCGTGTAGGGCGGTGAATTCGTCGGTGTATCCGCCCCATATAAGACCCGGTTCATCGGGGTGAGGCGAATATGCCTGGTCGAAATACAGATATTCGACGTTGCTGAGGACCGAAGGAATGCCTGTTCGGGCAACGAGCGAAAGCACATTGTCTTCGCGTCCGCCGTGCTGTGTCCAGCAGTTGACAGAGTATATGTTAGGCATAATTTCTTTGCAGAACTCTTTGGGGCGGTTGAGCGCCACTTCCTGCCAGCCTGACATCTTTATGCCTCTTTGTGCGAGAATACGGTTTACGCGGCTTACAAAGTAGTCGTGGACTTCGCTTTCGGTGGTGAAACCCTGGTCGGCCATGAGTTTTTTCACCGCGTCGCTGCCGCTCCATGCGCCGGACGGCACTTCATCGCCGCCGATATGTATCACCTTGAGCTGTGCGCCGGCACGTGCGTGCATTTCGGCAAGAGCGTCGGCAACGGTTTCGAACAGCATATAAGGACCCTCGAGGGCCGGGTTCATTACATTGTCATGGAGGTCCTGTGCCGATGTGTAGACCGACGTGTCGCCGGGCTCGCGAAGAAGCCACTCTGGCTTGCCGGCAGCGGCGCGGATATTCATGGCATGCACTGCCGCACGGGCGTGTCCTGGCGATTCTATTTCGGGAATTACCTCTATGCCGAGCTCATTGGCATGTCTGACGAGTTCTACGTAGTCCTCGACCGAAAAATAGCCGTTGCCGCTGTTCGACGACGACAATGGGTCGCCGTCGCCAAAATACATCTGTGGAAGGTAATTGTCGGTTTCCGAACGCGGATATCCTCGGCGCGAGGCTGAGGCGGTGAGTTCGGGAAGTGCCGGAATCTCCACCCTCCAGCCTTCGTCGTCGACGATATGGAAGTGGAGCTTGTTAAAGCCGTAAACCGCCATTAAGTCAACGATTTTGTTGATTTCCTCAGGTGTGCGGTAGTTGCGTACGATGTCAACCATTATGCCGCGGTATTGCATCGAGGGGGTGTCGGTAATAACGGCGTTCGGCAAGTCGGTTGTGCCGGTGCCGAAATTGTGGGCGATTCGCGCACGCAGAGCCGGCCACATCGGGCGAGGAGCCTCGACGGTCATTTTACCGTCGGAAACTGTAATGGTGTAGTTGCTGTCGCCGGACGGCTGTTCTGCTTGACGGAATTCTATATTGGCAAGGTCGACCTGACCTGAGCCCCCGGTGAGAGTTACGCTCTTGAACGACGGTACGATATCGTATGCGCCGGCTGGAGAGTCGGGTTGGAGGCTTTCGTTGAGTGCATAGATTTCTTCACCATAGGGCATGGCATCGTGTCCGCGGCTTACATAGCTTTCCTCGCAGTCGGAGAGGGGTTTGCGTATGAAATTCACCGGCACGGTCGAGCCGTCGGCTTTGACGAGATGAGCGGCAGTGGGTGCGTAGGCCACTTTTGCCAGGCCTCCGTCAACGATGATGTCAAACACAATTGTGTCGCACCCTGTGGCATTGCCGAAGCGTGCCGACGCTATGGCGAAATAGCCGGGCAGCAGTTCGACGAGCGTATCAGCCGGGTCAACAACCTTCATTCTCCGCTTGAACTGATTGAACGCAAGACGTGTCACGTCTCTGAGGTCGCCCGAGACCGTGAACGTGGAGCGGTACTGATTGGTGCCGGTTGAGTCGGTAGGCAGATTATAGCCCTGCCAATGCACTTCGGGCGTTGTTTCGGCCGTTTTATGCGATGTGCAACCGGCGGCTCCGAGCGCGCAAGCGAGTGTCAGAGCGGCGTATGGGGTTGTTTTCATGGCTTAAGGTTGTTAGAATAGTTTGCTTACCGCAGCGGGGAGTTGTGTCGGGTCGACAATACGCTGTTCGATTTCGCCTGATTTGCCTATAATGAATGTCATGGGAATTGAGCCGACGTTATAGGCGATGAGGGCTTCGGTGCCGTCCTGCGGCGAATTCCATACGGTAATCCAGGGCAGGGTGCGTGATGCTTCTTTCCATTCTACCTCGCTGTTGTCGAATGCTATCTGATATATTTCAAGACCATTCGAATGGTAGAGGGTGTAAAGGTCGTTGAGAATTTTGTTGTAGGACGGCGAGAACTCCTGGTCGTATCCGGTGAAACTTACAAGGACAACATTGCCGGGCTTTACAAGGTCGGATATTTTATGCTCCGTGCCTTTAGCGTCGTAACGGGCTATGTCGATGTAGCCCTGGGCCGGCAATTCGATGGTCTGCTGCTGAGGTACGGATTTGCCGAGAGCCTGACGGCCGGCAAAAAATGTTGATTTGAGTACTTGTCCGTGAGGGTCTTCGGGCTTGTAGTGCTCGTAAACCTGGGCAGCGGCACCGTAAATGCGGTTGCCGAAGCTTTCTTGAGGGTTGAAAATAAGCTGGTTGCCTACCGATTTGCCTACGGCGTAATATGCAACGATGCCGGTGGTGTCCGTCACTATGATGCCGCCGAGCGACTGGCGGAGAGCGTCGAGATTGTCGGTTGAAAAAACGATGCTGTCGACAGCCGAAACGGCGCTTGCCATGGCTGTTCCCGACAGGCGCGCATCGGAGCTGAATGCGCCTGCGGTAGTGTTGAGCGTAACACAGTCGTTGCCTTCAACGGGGAAGTATACGCTGCCTTTTCCGGGCAGAGTCACACGCATTATCTCGGCCCATTGTGCCGGTTCGGCGGCGCGGTAGTCGAATGCGCCGTTTTTACCTGTTGCCACAGAGTCGAGAACATACCAGTTACCGGCATTGCATGCCTCAATGGCGAGTTTTGTGCCTGATTCGGCACCGTCGATATTGCCTTTCAGGTTCCAGCCGTTGTGGCTGTCGCAGGCGGCAAAGAGAGCGGCAGCGGCCAGAAGTGCCGAAGGAAGTGTTTTTACAGTCTTCATCTTACTCAAATTTTGATGCAATTGCACTGGCTATTTGGGCCAAGCGCTCAGCCGAAAGCTGCAGCTTGGGAGCACGGAAATTCATATCGTCTTCTTTGTTTATAGGCACAAGATGAATATGTGCGTGGGGCACTTCCATGCCTAAGACAGCAGTGGCGATGCGCTTGCAGGGCATCGCTTTTTCGAGAGCGGCGGCCACTCGCTTGGCGAAGAGGTGAAGCCCGGCGTACTCTTCGTCGCTGAGATCGAAAATGTAGTCGACTTCATGTTTGGGCACAACAAGAGTGTGACCCTCGGCCATAGGATTGATATCGAGGAAAGCGTAGAAATGCTCGTCTTCGGCTACTTTGTACGAAGGGATTTCTCCGGCAATGATTCGTGAAAAAATGGAAGGCATGGTAAAAAGATTTAGATACCGATTTCAAGAATTTCGAATTTTACCTTTCCGGCGGGAATGGTGATTTCGACAATCTCGCCTTTTTTGTGTCCGAGCAGGCCATGCGCAATCGGAGTCGATATTGCAATACGCTTCGCTTTCATGTCGGCTTCGCTGTCGGCCACAATCGTGTACTCGGCTTCGCTGCCGGTGGCCACGTTGCGTATGCGCACACGGTTGAGCATCTGCACCTCATCGGTAGAGAGGCGGCTTTCGTCAATGATGCGCGCGTTGGCCACGAGGTCTTTGAGCTGGGCGATTTTCATTTCGAGCATGCCCTGGGCTTCTTTGGCTGCGTCGTATTCAGAGTTTTCCGAAAGGTCGCCTTTGTCGCGGGCCTCGGCTATCGCACGGCTGATTTCAGGACGCTTAACGGTCTCGAGGTAGGCTATTTCCTCAAGTTTGCGGTCATAGCCTTCTTTGGTCATATAGGTGATTGCCATAATTGCTTAACTTTTTAATAACATAATAAAAAATAGAAACTCAACTATTTAATGGTCGAGTCCCCAATAAAACATCATTGTCTTTATGGAAGCAAAGGTATGCACTTTTTTGGATAAGGCAAGCGCTTGCTTGCTTAATATTAGTTAAATACTTGTGATTGCCAAAAAAAACGTAACTTTACCGACAATATGTATGAACACCTCGAATGTATAGCCCTGCGCACTACGCGGATAAGCGACAGCAAAAGCCTGCTGTCGGTGTGGGAGCGCACGCACGGACGCCTCACTTTTGCCATACCGGCCGGCGCGTCGCGTGAGGCGCGTCGCCGTCGTGCAGTAACCTCGCCGATGATGCTTTTCGGCTGTCAGTGCGATTTGCGCCCCGGACGCGATATTTATTCTGCAAGAGAGCTCACGGCTGCCGACGGCGCCGCAGTGGTCGACCGCAGTCCGGCAAAAGCCATGTCGGGCATGTTTTTAGGCGAATTTCTCGACCTTATGCTGCGGCGTGCCGATGTCGACCGTCATCTCAGCGATTTCCTGTTTGGGTCGGCCCAGGCCCTCTCTCTGATTGAAAACAGCAGGGCTGTGGCAAACTTCCACATAATATTTCTCTATAGGCTCGCGCATTTTATGGGCATAGAGCCGAGTCTCGACTCCGAAGGCAATGTGTTCGACCTCCGGGAGGCGCGTTTTCGTGACACAGCTCCCGGTCACAGCGATTATCTCGACGGACAAGAGGCAAAGATGGTGCGTATAATGGGTCGCTATAGCTACGACCGGGCCCAACGTCTGCCGCTCGACAGATTCGGCCGAAAGTCGGCGCTCGATATCATTCTCCGATATTTTTCAATTCACCTTACGTCGCTCGATTCGATAAAAAGTCTCGATGTGCTGCGCTCGATGATAGAATGAGGTGTATTTTAAGGGTTGAAAAGGACAATAAGTTTGCCTAAAAGGTATATTTTGCAGAAAAATCAATTTTTTTTGCAAAAATATTTGGTGGGTAAAAAAAATAGCCATAACTTTGCATCGCAAAAGCGAAAAAGCCGATGCCTCTCCGCTCAAAAGCAGCAATGCTGAGAGCTTAATGAGAAAGTGAGGTGCTGTAGTTCAGCTGGTTAGAATGCCGGCCTGTCACGCCGGAGGTCGCGGGTTCGAGTCCCGTCGGCACCGCAGAGGAGAGAGGAGAATGAGAAATGTTAATCTTCGGATTTCGTTTCTCATTCTTTTTTTAAATCGCTCTCAAAGATTTTACCGCCCTGGTAGTTCAACGGATAGAATAGGGGTTTCCTAAACCTTAGATAGCAGTTCGATTCTGCTCCGGGGTACAACAACATATCACTTATGTCTTTGCTTTAGCCGCTGCCCAAGCCGAAATTGTGTGGTATAAAACTAGTAATATGTATGCAGTCAATCTCTAAAGTTAATAGGGCGCATGGTAAAAAACCTGTGTTTAGGCGTAAAGATTACATAGTCTGAAAATGAAAAATTTAGTGTC